>NZ_RZQY01000050.1:0-17698 GCF_003998575.1 Mesorhizobium sp. M7A.F.Ca.CA.001.10.2.1
AAAGCTTTCCGGTGATCCTGCTCGTCGGCCATCTCGGCTATCCGCCAAACGTCGATGCCGTCCAGAGGTTAGCCGGCTCCATACTTCCGCGCATCCGACTGGCCTTGCCGACCGCGACACTGATTCTCGCCGGGCGCAACCCGACAACGGCCGTGCAAGCGCTGGCAGGATTGCCTGGCGTGGAGATCGTCGAAGACCCCGGAGACATGGCGCCGCTTCTGTCGAGAGCGCATCTCACCATCATCCCGCTTGCGGCAGGCGGCGGCACCCGCATCAAGATTCTGGAGGCGATGGCGTGGGGCGTGCCGGTGATCGCCACGCCTCTGGCGGCCGAGGGCCTGGACCTGGTCGACGGGGAGGAACTGCTGCTGTCGGATACCGATGAAGGACTTGCCGAGACGGCTGTCGGACTTTGCCTGGACGCGGACCGCAGGGCACGGCAGCGCATCCGCGCGCATCAAGCGGTTTGGGCAAGGTTCGGCCCAGAAGCCATCCGCAATGCCGTCCGCGGCGGGCTGGGGCTGGACGAGGCTGGCACATGATCCCTCCCTCCACCAGATATGGAGGAGCGACGTCGCTCCACATCGCTTGCAGGAGCTCCGCTTCGCACCGCGTCCAACCGGAATTTCGTGGCCTGCCCTATCGGGATGCGTGCTGAAGCTCTTGCCGAATGGGGCCGAGATAGGTTTGCGGATGCAAGCGTCGCCAAACATGGTCCCGGTCGGTCAGATGCGCGACCTGCTCTATCCAGCGTCTCGGCGCATCGGGGTCCCTCACCTCATGCCAGTCGTCGACGATAATGACAGGCAGGCCCTGGTAGAGCGGGTCGAGCGGCGAGGTCCTGGTGACGACGATGCAGCCGAGATAAAACAGCTCCCATGTCCTATGGCAGTCCAGGCCGTTGCCTTCGGTGGACAGCACGAGCGGGTATTGCGAGTACAGTTGCCAGATCGAGCGCTGCGAGACGCGTTTCGTCAGGAAATCGACGTGCGGACATCCGCCCAGGGCATCAAGCAGTTCCCGGCGCTGCCTCGAGCCATTGCTGATGCTGAAATCCGAGAACAGCCTGGGCGGACGGCGGTCCACATGATCCTGCCGGGCGCGTATGATTTCCAGTTGCTTCACAAGCCCTGCCGGCGTGGCAAGAGACCTAGGCGTGTGAAGATCGAGCCCGATCGGGAAAGGCTTCACCCTGGGGTGAGTGCCATCACAATTCTGGCTGTACCAGGAGACCAGGAAAGGGTTGGCGAGAAGCTGGTCGACGGTGTCCTTCGCCAAATCCGACGGCACCGAAGCATCCCCATCGGTCGTCAGCAGCGTGAATGGTGCCGTAATCGTCGGCAGCACGATCCTGACAAACGTGTCGAGGTCGCAGGTTTGCGCATCCCTGGACAAGGTGCTCAGGCGCAGCCAGACGATGCCATGCGCGCCGCTGTAATGTTGGCGGAAAAATGCCTCGCTCTGCGTAGATGCAGTTGGCGCGTTGCGATACCAGCGCGGCCCGGCGAAATCGCAGAAATGCCCGATGCCCTGCGACCACAGCACGGGCGGAACGCCAAGAAACCTTAGCGCCCTGGAGTAGACGGCTCTTTTGACAGCCCTTCGAAACCTGCCCATCGGCAACTCCTAGCGCGGATGCCAATAGCGTTGCAACGTCCTGCCTTGCACCGCCTTGAGCCGAACCAGGGGCCAAAAATTTCGAACCGTCTGGCGGCATCGCAACTGGCTGACGATCTCGCCGGCTGCAGTGCCGCGGCCAACCCCCCGGCTCGGCCGGAGGCACACGGCGGATTGTGGCAAAGGTCGAAGTGCTTGCGGTTCAGCGCAAGACCGCACGTCTCAATCGTGCAATTCCCGCGATATCGGCGGACCGAGGGAGAAATCCGAGAACGTTACCTCAAAGCCTTCGCGTTGCGGCGAACAGCACATCATGCCGATGTCGACCGTCTTCGAGGTCGGGAAATAGGCAAGCCGCACAGGCTTCCAGTGGCTGTCGGAAGCGTCGAGGTACTGGACGCGGATCGCCTCGGCGTGACGGGTCAACCGGATCCTGACGCCGTTCGGATCGGCATGAATGGCGACCAGCGACCAGTCTGACGTGTCGTTGGTGACGACGACGGAGAAATAGGCAAGGCCGTCGGTGTACTCGATACCGGCCTTGATCCAGTGCGTTTCGCTGAGCCGGACCATCAGCCCGGCCTGATCATAGAGGACCTCGTAGTCGCCCTTGACCGTGACTTCGGCGCTGAAATCGCCCTCGACAGGCCGGTGCAGGAAGTGGCCGTTGTCGCGCCAGAAACCGTAGAAGGTCTCGCGCCAGAAATCGGTCTCCTTGCCGGTGCGCACACGAACGCTATCGCCCTCGATGGCGTGGTGCGGCGGCGGGTTAAGCCATGTCAGATCTTGCGCTGTCATCCTTTCGCGCCGCTCCAATCCAGATGTGCATGGCGGTGTTGCCGGCATGGTCGGCAGTGACCGATCAGTCAGGCTGATCAGTCGACGGCCGATCAGCCTGCGAACGTATAGGCCGTCTTCACCGTGGTGTAGAACTCCGCCGCATAGTGGCCCTGCTCGCGCGGCCCATAGCTCGAGCCCTTGCGGCCGCCGAAGGGAACATGGAAATCGACACCCGCCGTCGGCAGGTTGACCATCACCATTCCGGCCTCCGAATTGCGCTTGAAGTGCGTGGCATGCTTGAGGCTCGAGGTGCAGATGCCGGAGGTCAAGCCGAAGGGCGTGTCGTTGGCGACGGAAAGCGCCTCGTCATAGTCCTTGACGCGAATGACGCTGGCGACAGGTCCGAAAATCTCCTCGCGCGAACTGCGCATGGCATTGGTGGCCTCGGTGAGCAATGCCGGCTGCAGATAGAAGCCTGGCGTCTTGCGGTCGAGCCGCTCGCCGCCGAAGGCGAGCGTGGCACCTTCCCTGACGCCGATGGCGATATAGTCCTCGTCCTGCTTCAGCTGCGTCGCGTCGACGACAGGACCGATCTGGGTCTGCGCGTCGAGCGCATCGCCGATGACCAGTTTGCTCATGCGGTCCTTGAGGGCATCGACGAAACGGTCGTGAATGCCGTCAGCCACAATCAGCCTGGATGACGCAGTGCAGCGCTGGCCGGTCGAGAAGAAGGCGCCATTGAGCGCGCAATCGACGGCGATCGCAAGATCGGCATCGTCGAGCACGACCAGAGGGTTCTTGCCGCCCATTTCAAGCTGGAACTTGCGCATGTGTTCGATGCTTGCCGCGGCAACGCGCTTGCCGGTACCGACCGAGCCGGTGAAGCTGATGGCGTTGACGTCGGGACTGTCGAGCATCGCCTGGCCGACGACCGAGCCCTTGCCCATGACCAGATTGAGCACGCCCTTTGGCAGGCCGGCGCGATGCAGGATATCGACGATGGTCCAGGCGCTCTCGGGAACCAGCTCCGCCGGCTTGAAGACGACAGTGTTGCCGTGGGTTAACGCCGGGGCGATCTTCCAGGCCGGAATGGCGATCGGAAAATTCCACGGCGTGATGATGCCGACCACGCCGACCGCCTCGCGCGTCATCTCGACGCCGACGCCCGGTCGCACGCTCGGCACGACCTCTCCGGTCAAACGCAACGTTTCGCCGGCAAAGAAATCGAATATCTGGGCGGCGCGAATGGTCTCGCCGATGCCTTCGGCCAGCGTCTTGCCTTCCTCACGCGCGAGATTGCGGCCAATCTCGTCCTTGCGCGCCAGAATCTCGTCGGAGGCCTTTTTCAGCACCGCGTGACGCGCCAGCGGACCGGAACGGGACCAAGCCGGGAACGCTGCCTTGGCCGCGGCGATCGCCTGCTTGGCCTGTTCGACACCCGCCGAGGCATAATCGCCGACGATGTCACCGGTATCCGAGGGGTTGATGTTGCGCGAACCGGCCTCGCCGACCCATTCGCCATCGATGAGGTTCTTTCGAAACAGCGTCATATCGTGTGTTCCTGCTTGTTGGCCGCGCGGGCATCTGTCTGAACTGGTATTTGCCAGACAATTGCCTCGCGGGAAAGCAAACAGTGAACCAGCAGCCGCGACAAAAATCCCCCCGCTTGCGCCGCGCGGATGGCGGGTGACGACATTGCCTCATCGAGCTTCGATGCGGCCAACATCCATGGTGCGTCGTCCGGCTTGGGCCGATTTCCTCTATACACTTCTGTCCATAGCCTTGATTTGCCTGAGGCAGCATGTCATGCGTCGTGCCGATGGCAGCTCTCGAAACGACGATTCAGCGCGCCGGCGCCACCGGCAACATCAAGGCCACTCGCGAAGACTGGCTGAAACTTGCGCTCGAAACATTGATCTCTGACGGTGTCGAACGCGTCCGCGTGCTGACACTTGGACAGAAGCTCGATGTGTCGCGCTCCAGCTTCTACTGGTATTTCAAGAGCCGGCAGGATCTGCTCGACCAGCTGCTGGATTACTGGCGGCAGACCAACACCAAATTCATCGTCGAACGCGCCAGGCGGCCATCCGCCACCGTCATTCGCGGGGTGATGAGCATTTTCGAATGCTGGGTGGACGAAAGGCTGTTCGATCCACAGCTGGATTTCGCGATCAGGGCCTGGGCCCGCCGCTCGCCCGCCATCCGGCGCGCCCTCGACGAGGCCGACGAGGAGCGTGTCAACGCCATCCGCGACATGTTCATGCGCCACGGCTATGAGGAAGAAGACGCGTTCGTGCGAGCCCGCGTGCTGTACTTCATGCAGATCGGCTATTACTCGCTTGAGCTCAACGAGCCGATGAGCAGCCGCCTGCCTCACGTCGCCGGCTATCTGCGCAGCTTCACCGGCCAGGAGCCTCCGGCGGAGGATGTCGAAGACTTCTCGCGCTATGTCGAGAAGACGCTTTCGCGCAACCGATAAGTAAGGCCCGCTCGGCCGCCGCGGCCTGACGATTTCGCTTAGCGCATCCCAATAGCAAGCACGTTTGCTGCCGACAGCAGCAGAGGAGCCCTTCTGCTGCATCGGCGCAGAGCGGAGTCATGGGCCGCTCATTCCATCGCCTTTCCAAGCTCTAGACACATATGTACAATACCGATAGGGTTCGCCCCACTGAATGGGTGGAGTGCGACAGGATGAAATCCCAATACAGGGCGATCGTCATCGGCGGCGGCGTGGTTGGAGCCTCGGTGCTCTATCACTTGGCGAAGTTCGGCTGGAACGACGTCGCGCTGATCGAACGCGAGGTACTGACAGCGGGATCGAGCTGGCATGCGGCCGGCGGGTTCCATGCGCTGAACGCCGATCCCAACATCGCCGCCCTGCAGGCCTACACGATCGACCTGCTCTCCGAAGTCGAGAAGGAATCGGGCCAGAGCATCGGCATGCACATGACCGGCGGCATCTCGGTCGCCTCGGCGCCGGAGCGCTGGGAATGGCTCAAGGCCTCCTACCGCATCTTCCAGACCATGGGCATCGACGATGTCCACCTGGTCGGTGTCGATGAGATCAAGCAGCGCTGCCCGATCCTCAACACCGACGGCATGCTGGGAGGCCTCTATGCCGCGCGCGAGGGCCATATCGATCCCTCGGGCGTCGTGCACGCCTATGCCAAGGCAGCCAGGCTGCGCGGCGCCGACATCATCGAGCACAACCGGGTGCTGGATCTCAACCGCCGCGCCGATGGCGGTTGGGACGTGGTCACCGAGAAGGGCACGGTGATTGCCGAGCACGTCGTCAATGCCGGCGGACTGTGGGCCAAGCAGGTCGGCAGGATGGCCGGCATCGACCTGCCGGTATCGCCAATGGAGCACCATTATCTCGTCACCGAGGCATTGCCCGAAATCCAGGCGCTGGACAAGGAATTGCCGCTGATCGTCGATCTCGAAGGTTTCACCTACATGCGCCAGGAGCAGAAGGGTCTATTGCTCGGCATATACGAGATCAACCACAAGCACTGGAACATGGATGGGGCGCCGTGGGACTACGGCATCGAATTGATCCAGGAAGACACCGACCGCATAGCCGACGAACTGGCGCTCGGCTTCAGCCGTTACCCCTGCCTGGAGACAGCCGGCATCAAACGCTGGGTGAACGGGGCCTTCACCTTCTCGCCGGATGGCAATCCGCTGGTCGGCCCGGTGCGCGGCGTGCCCAATTACTGGGTGGCGTGCGGCGTCATGGCCGGTTTCCTGCAAGGCGGCGGCGTCGGCAAGTCGCTGGCCGAATGGATGATCCATGGCGAGCCGGAAGCCGATGTCTACGGCATGGACATCGCCCGCTATGGCGACTTCGCCTCCAACCGCGAATACATCAGGCAGACCACCGGGCAGTTCTATTCGCGCCGCTTTGTCATGAGCTATCCCAACGAGCAGTTGCCGGCGGGACGGCCCTTGAAGACGGCCGGGGCGCATGACGCGATGGAGGCCGCGGGCGCGCGCTGGGGCAATTCATGGGGCATGGAAGTGCCGCTCTATTTCGCGCCGCAAGGCTTCGTCGAGACACCGACGCTGAAGCGCTCCAACGCCTTCGACATTGTCGCACAGGAATGCCGCAAAGTGCGCGAAGGTGTCGGCCTGCTCGATATATCAGCCTTCTCGCGCTACGAGATCATCGGGCCGCAGGCCGAAGCCTGGCTCGACCGGCTGCTCGCCTGTGCGCTGCCCAGGCCGGGTCGCGCAAAACTCGCGCCGATGCTGGGTGAAAACGGCAAGCTCAAGGGCGACCTCACCGTCTTCAATTGGGGTGATGGCTCCTGGTGGATCATGGGATCCTACTATCTGCGCCAGTGGCATATGCGCTGGTTCGAGCAACATATGAGCGATGGCGTCACCGTTCGCGACATTTCGGACGCCGTCGTTGGTTTCTCGCTCGCCGGTCCCAATGCGCGAATGCTACTTGAGCGCCTCACACATCAGGACGTTTCGCACCAGGCGTTCGGCTTTCTCGCCTGCAGGACGTTCGATGTCGGACTGGTGCGGGCGAAGGTCGGACGACTGTCGGTCATCGGCGAACTCGGCTACGAGATTCATTGCCGGGCCAATGAGCACATGGGCCTGCGCCGCGCGCTACTTGCCGCAGGCAGCGATCTGGGAGTCACCGAATACGGCTTCAGCGCGGTCAATTCGCTGCGGCTCGAAAAGAGCTTTGGCATCTGGTCGCGCGAATTCACGCAGGACTATACGCCTGATGAGACCGGCATGGACCGCTGGGTCGCCTTCGACAAGGGCGATTTCATCGGCCGCGAGGCGGCCCTGAAAGAGCAGAAGGCTCCATCGAGGCGCACGCTGGTGACGCTCGAAATCGACGCGGCGGATGCCGATGCCAGCGGCTACGAGCCGGTCTGGAACAGAGGCAGGCTGGCCGGCTTCGTCACCTCCGGCGGCTATGGCCATACGGTCGGCAAGAGCCTCGCCATGGCGCTGGTCGAGCGCGAAGCGGCCGATATCGATACGCCGTTGACAACCCACATCGTCGGCGTCGAAAGAGATGCGCGCGTCATCGCTTCGTCGCCATATGATCCACTGGGCAAGGCGATGCGGGCATGACCGATCGAACCGATGACGTCGGTGCGAAAGACCATTCGATGATCCACATTTCTTTCCGAACATCAGGCCTGTCCGGCACGTCATGACCACACGCTATTCCGCCCTGTCGCTGTTCAAGGAGGGCCTGGCTGGCCAGACCGGCTGGCAACCGGCCTGGCGATCGCCCGAGCCGAAGCCGTCCTACGACGCCATCGTCATCGGCGGCGGCGGCCATGGGCTGGCGACGGCCTATTACCTGGCAAAGAATCACAATATCACCAGGGTGGCCGTGCTGGAAAAAGGCTGGATCGGCGGCGGCAACACAGGGCGCAACACCACTGTGGTACGCTCCAACTACTATTATCCCGAAAGTGTCGAACTCTACGGGCTGGCGCACCAGCTCTATGAGGGATTGTCGAAAGACCTGAACTACAACGTCATGCTGTCGCAGCGCGGCATGGTCAATCTGTGCCACTCGACTGCCGAGATGGAGATCGGGGCGCGCACCGTCAACGCCATGCAGATCAACGGCATCGATGCCGAGCTGTTTTCACCTGACGATGTGCGCCGGGTGGCGCCGATCTATAATTTCTCAGCCGATGCGCGCTTCCCGGTGTTCGGCGGCATCTGGCAAGGCAGGGCCGGTACGGCGCGCCATGACGCCGTCGCCTGGGGCTACGCGCGGGCGGCGAGCCGGCTCGGCGTCGATATCATCCAGAACTGCGAGATCACCGATTTCATCGTCGAGGGCGGCCGCTGCCGCGGCGTCCAGACTTCGCGGGGCGCGATCCGTGCCGAGCGTATCGGAATGGCGGTGGCCGGGCATTCCTCGGTGCTGGCGGCCAAGGCCGGCTTCCGGCTTCCGATCAATTCCTATGCGCTGCAAGCCTGCGTGTCCGAACCGGTCAAGCCGATCCTCGACACGGTGGTGCTGTCGCCCGGCTGCGGCGTCTATGTCAGCCAGTCGGACAAGGGCGAGATCGTCATCGGCGGCGGCCTCGACCGCATTCCTTCCTATGCGCAGCGCGGCAATTTGCCGACGCTGGAGGCGGTGATTGCCGGCGTGCTGGAGATGTTCCCGATCTTTGGCCAGCTCAAGCTGATGCGGCAATGGGCAGGTATCGTCGACGTGGTGCCGGATTCCTCGCCGATCATCGGCCCCTCGCCGCTGCCCGGCCTGTTCCTCAATTGCGGCTGGGGCACGGGCGGCTTCAAGGCCATTCCCGCCGGCGGCACGCTGCTGGCGCAATTGCTAGCGTCAGGCAAACACAACGACATCAGCCGCCCCTTCGATCTCGATCGCTTCGCCACCGGCCGGCTGATCGACGAAGCGGCCGGCTCCGGCATCGCGCATTAGAGGTTTGCCATGCAGCTCTTTCCTTGCCCATTCTGCGGCCCGCGCGACGAAACCGAATTCCACTATGGCGGCGATGCCGGCAATGTCAGGCCGGATGGCATCGACGTGCCGACCGATCGCTGGGCTGGCTACCTCTATCTGCGCGGCAACCCGAAAGGCACGGCGCGCGAGATCTGGGTCCACATGATTTGCGGCGAGTTCTTCGTCATGGAGCGGGACACCGTCACCCACAAGGTGCTGTCTTCGGCCGCTCTCGACGGGGAGCATGCCGCGTGACCGCCTCACGTCTTGCCACCGGCGGCAGCGCCATCGACCGCTCGCGCCCGATCCGCTTCAGCTTCGACGGAACCATCGTGCAGGGCTTTGCCGGCGACACCATCGCCTCGGCGCTGCTGGCGGGTGACGTCGCGGTCGTCGGCCGCAGCTTCAAATACCACCGGCCGCGCGGCATATGGGGCGCCGGCGTCGAGGAGCCCAACGCGCTGGTCGATATCGGCGGCTTGTGGGCGACGCCCAACACGCGCGCCACGACCGAGCCGGCGCGCGACGGACTGGTGGCGAAAAGCGTCAATGCCACGCCCAGCGCACTGGCCGACCGCCACGCCTTCCTGGACCGTTTTGCGCGCTTCATCCCGGCCGCGTTCTACTACAAGACCTTCATGTGGCCGGACTGGCACAGGTTCGAGCCGCGCATCCGCGCCATGGCGGGGCTGGGCACGGTCGATGCCGACTGGACCTCGCCCGGCATGGCCGACCAGATCAACCATCATTGCGATGTGCTGGTTGTAGGCGCGGGACCGGCCGGGCTGGCAGCGGCAAGGCTGGCGTCTGGTGCTGGCCTGACTGTCACATTGATAGACGACCAGCAGAGCCCCGGCGGATCGCTTGGCCATCGTGCCGCGGAGATCGACGGCAAGCCGGCGGCCGTATGGGTCAAGGAGACGATTGCCGAGCTTGTCGCTGGCGGTCACCTCATCCTGCCTTCGACCACCGCCTTCGGCATCTACGACCACAATCTGGTCGGTCTGAATCAGCGCCATTTCGACGGCCGGCCGGATACGCTGTGGCGGGTCAGGCCGCGCCAGATCGTGCTGGCGACCGGCGCCATCGAGCGGCCGCTGCCTTTCGCCAACAACGATCTGCCGGGCATCATGTCGGCGGATGCGGCGTTCGCCTATCTCCGGCGCCACGCTGTGCTGGTCGGCCGCCGCATCGTCGTCGCCACCAACAATGACAGCGCCTATGAGGTGGCGGGGGCGCTTGCCGAGGCCGGCGCCGAAGTCAGGCTTGTCGACATCCGGCGCAACGGCACGCCTGCCGCGCCGGCCAATGCCCGGTTGATCAAAGGGCGTTCTCTCGCATCCGCCAGCGGCAAGCTGCGCGTCGACGGCGTGACGCTCGACGACGGCACGAGGTTCGATGCCGATTGCGTCCTGGTCTCCGGCGGGTGGACGCCGACCATCCATCTCTTCGGCCAGGCCAAGGGCAAGCTCGCCTGGAGCGATGCGCGCGCCGCCTTCCTGCCAAGCGATCCGGTCGACGGCATCGCCGTGATCGGCGCCGCAGCCGGCGCGGTCTCCTTGTCGGAGGTGTTTGCTGGCGCCGGCCCCGCCTTTGCACCCCTCGGCCAGACGAAGGCTCCCCTACCGCGCAGCACCGGACCGGAGGCGACGGGAGGCATTCTCCCGGCATGGCCGATTCCGGGCTCGAAAGGCCGTATCTGGATCGATTACCAGAACGACGTGACGGTGAAGGACGTCGAACTGGCAGCGCGCGAAAACTTCGTCTCGGTCGAACATCTGAAGCGCTACACCACGCTCGGCATGGCAACCGACCAGGGCAAGACCTCCAACCTGCCCGGCCTGGCGCTGATGGCCGGTATCACCGGGCGTACGGTGCCGGAGGTCGGCACCACCACCTATCGTCCGCCATTCACCCCGGTGCCGCTGGCAAGCTTTGCCGGCGCGCGCGGCGGCGAGTTGATGGCGCCGGTGCGCCGGCTGCCGCTCGAAAACGTCCATCGCGCCAATGGCGCTGTCTTCCAGGAATATGGCGGCTGGCTGCGCCCTGCCCATTATGGCGGCAGCGCTGACGCGGAGCGTTCGATCGCGGACGAAGCACGGCGCGCGCGCCAGTCGGTCGCGCTGTTCGACGGTTCGACACTCGGCAAGATCGAGGTGATCGGGCCGCAGGCGGCCGCATTCGTGGATTTTCTGTACTACAACACCATGTCGACGCTGAAGCCGGGCCGCTGCCGCTACGGCTTCATGCTGTCGGAGAACGGCGTGGTCTTTGATGACGGCGTTCTGGTGCGGCTGGGCGAGCATCGCTTTGTCGTCTCGTGCTCGTCCTCGCATGTCGCTGCCGTTCACGCCCGGCTGGAGGAATGGCGACAGGACCGCTTCGGACGCGGCGCGATCTATATTCACAACGCCACATCGGACATGGCAACGTTGACAGTTTCAGGACCGAACGCCCGAAAACTGCTCGAAGCGCTGGATCTCGGTCTCTCGCTCGGCGACGCCGATCTTCCGCATATGGCCATCGGTCATGGCACCTACGCCGGCAACGAAGTCCGCATTGCCCGCGTCAGCTTCACCGGCGACAGGAGCTACGAGATTTCGATCCGGGCCGATCGCGCCGAGCCGTTATGGGCGCATCTGCGCAAGGCGGGCCAGGCGTTCGACGCCGTCGTCATCGGCCTGGAGGCGCTGATGATCCTGCGCGCCGAGAAAGGCTTTATCGTCATT
The DNA here is from genome assembly GCF_003998575.1 of Mesorhizobium sp. M7A.F.Ca.CA.001.10.2.1. Classification (NCBI taxonomy): domain Bacteria; kingdom Pseudomonadati; phylum Pseudomonadota; class Alphaproteobacteria; order Hyphomicrobiales; family Phyllobacteriaceae; genus Mesorhizobium; species Mesorhizobium sp. M7A.F.Ca.CA.001.10.2.1. The sequence continues at coordinate 11,587 of NZ_RZQY01000050.1, forward strand.
GGCAAGGACACTGACGGCACCACCCTGCCGCACGATCTCGGCGTCGACGGCCCGCGCGTCAAGCGCCAGACCGAGTTCGTCGGCCGCCGCTCGCTGTTCACCGAAGAGGCCTCGCGTGACAACCGCATGCAGCTTGTCGGATTGGCGGTGCCGCAAGGCGAAGCGCCGCTGCCGACCGGAGCGCATGGCATCAAACGGAGCGACGGCAGATTGCGCAGCCAAGGCTTTGTCACCTCGAGCTACCACAGCCCGACGCTCGGCCGCCCGGTTGCGCTTGGCCTGATCGAGCGCGGTGCGACGCGGCATGGCGAGACGATAGACATCCAGCATCTCGGCAAGATCAGCAAGGCGACGATTACCGCCCCTTGCGCCTTCGACCCGGCAGGAGACCGGCTGCATGCGTGATCTCGCGGAAAAATGGTCCATTACTCCGGACTGGCAGAGCGCAGTCATCGCCACGCCGGATCTTGCGATACGAGCCGTCCTCGACCTCAACCAGTTGATGGTCAGCGGCGACCTCGACGCGTGGACACGGGCTTCCAGCATCGGCGGGACTGGCGTGGGTGCCTTTGGTATCGCACAGGGCGACCGCTACGCGGCGCGGCTGGCGCGCGACCGGTTGCTCGTCGTATCGAAGAGCCCGCTCGCCATCGCCACGGGCTGGCATGCAGACGGGTTCGCGGTGACGGCGATCAGCGCTGGGTTGCAAATATTCGAGGCCGAGGGCATGGCGCTCGACGCTTTCATCGCGCGTGGAACGACGCTCGATCCCGCGAAGCCAAGTGCCAGTGCAGCACTTTCCTTCGCCGGCATCAGCGCCGTCGTCTATCGTCTTGACGGCAAGCTGCGCATCCATGTCGACCGCGGTCTTGCCACTTATCTCTGGACATGGATGGAAACGGCCGCCAGCAACATCGCGACCGGATCAACCGACTAGCCGACGGCAGTGCGATCCGGTCAGAGCGTGAACGACCCGAACAGGCAGGCCAGCGTTGCGGCGGCAAAGACCACGAAGAACAGGCTGCGCAGCAGCACGTTGCGGCGCAGCTCGTTCATGACGAAGTGACAACCGACGACCGCCGCGGCAAACAGGAACCGCCAGTTCAGCAGCGCCCACACGGCGCTGCCCTGCCCAAACGCCCATCTGGCGACCAGACAGCCGACGATGGTCGCAAACAGCGCGATCACGGTCCAGAAAAGGGCGTCGGCGGCATGGGTCAGGACGATGCCGGCCGCCCTGATCGGCAGGATCATCATCAGCATCGCGCTGAAGAAATAGACAGCGGCAATCGGGATGAACACGCCGGCGTCGGCAATGCCGTCAAGGCGCCTGACGCCGATCGCGCCATAGGGATAGCCGTGCCTGGCCACAGCCAGGCTCAACGCCATGAGCAAGGCGGTCAGCACGGCGACCAGTGCGAAGGATGTGAGGGCTTTGCTCATGACGTTCCTGTCCCAGACGAATCAGACAGGAACGTTTTTAGCGGGCGGTCGTAAATTGCGGGTAAGCGAGGGCGCTGCCCTCGCCTGTTTCGATCGCAATCTGGTGACAAAGCCTATTCGGCGGCGATCCTGCCGGCCGAGCGGTTGGCCAGCACGAAGCCGACCTCGTCAACCGCCTGCGCCACACGCTTCAGGATCGCCTCGGAGCGCAGTACGCCGTCGGTGAAATCCTTGTCGGTGGCGTAGACGGCGGTCGGCAGCGCAAAGGCCTCGAAGAAGCCGAACAGCGGCCGCAGTTGATGTTCGACGATCAGCGCATGGCGCTCGCCACCGCCGGTCGCCGTCAACACGATGGGCTTCCCCCGCAGCGCTGCCGGATCGATCAGATCGAAGAAATGCTTGAACAGACCGGTATAGCTGCCCTTGTAGGTCGGCGAGCCCACGACAAGCACGTCGGCGGCGAGGATTTGTTCCAGGATCGCGCGCGCCTGGCCGTCGAGATCGCGGGCCCATTTCGCCGTTCCCAGCGACGGACCGAGATCCTCGATATCATAGGTGCTCGCAGACAGGCCGTGGCTGGCGGCGATGTCCCTGGTGACCAGGTCGACGAAGGCGCGCGTCTTTGACGGCCGGGTGATGTTGCCGGAAAAGCCGACGACTGTTGGATTTGACATGGCAGTGAGCCTCTTGGATGGTCGAAGGTTTGACGTGGCGGGCCGTCCCGCCCGCCGGTGGGAGATCAGCTCCAGGCGTGCAGCGGCGGATTTTCGCCGTTGAGGAAATATTTGCCGAGGATCGAATATTTCCAGCGCACCGGATCGTGCAGCGTGTGCGTGCGGGCATTGCGCCAATGCCGGTCGAGATTGTGTTCGGCCAGGGTCGAGCGTGTGCCTGCCAGTTCGAACAGCTTGTTGGTCGCGGCGATGGCGATCTCGGTCGACAGGATTTTTGCCTCGGCGGTGACGATCTGCGCATGCGCGACCGTGTCGGCGGTCGGCTCGGCCACTGCCCGGTCGATCGCCAGGCCGGCCTTCTCCAGCAGCGCCTGCGCCGCGTGCAGGCGCAGCGTCAGGTCGCCGATGGCCTGAATGGTGTAGGGATCGTCCCAGGCGTTGTCGACGCCGCTGTCGATCCAGGCGCGGCTTTTGGTCCTGACGAAGCTGACGGTCTCGTCGATCGCCGCCTGGGCGATGCCGGTGTCGACCGCCACCTGGATGATCTGGAAGATGGCGCCGTCGGCGGTCGGCCTGTCGTAGCCCTTGTAGCCGGGTACCAGATGCGTCTTCGGCAACTTGACGTTGTCGATGATGACGGTGCCGGACAGCGTCGTGCGCTGGCCAAAGCTCGACCAGTCGTCGATGACGGTCAGTCCGGGTGCGCCGCGGTCGGCGATCGCATACCAGGCGCGGCCCTCGTCATCGAGCGCCACGATCGGCACCAGGTGGGCAAGCAGCGCGCCGGACGAATAGAATTTGCGGCCGCTGACAACCACATGATCGCCGGCATCGGTGAAGCGGGTCTCAAAATCGGCGGCGCGCTTGGAGCCGAACTCGGAAAAGGCGTTGCCGAACCGCGTGCCTTTCAACGCTTCGGCAAACAGCAGCTTCTGCTGGTCCGCGTCGGCCACGGTGCGGATGGCGGCTACAACGCCGAGATGGTTCTGGGCAACCTGGCCGATCGAGGAATCCGCCGCCGAGATGATCTCGATCACCTTCGCCAGCGTCGCATATGACACCTCCGGCCCACCGAATGCCTTTGGTACATTGATCGACCAAAGGCCGCTTTGCGAAAAGGCATCGAGTTCGGCGACCGGCCAGATCCGCTCGCGATCGCGTCGGGAGGAATCCTTGACGAATTCGGCGGCGAGCGCGTGGGCAATCGCAATCGCCTCCGCATCGTCCTTGATGATGTGCGCTGGCGCGGTCGGTCTTGCGACTGGCGGCACGGCGGCGGAAGCCTTGTCGGTTTTGACGGTCGAAACGGTCATTTCACTGCTCCTTGGGATTTTGGCTCAGGCAACGGCGTGGAGATGGGCGGGCTTGGTGGCGGGTGACACCTGTTGCCCGGGGGTTGATTGACCGAGATAGAAGGCTCTGATGTCCTCGCGCTGGCGAAGTTCGGCGGCAGCGCCAGCGAGCACGGAAACGCCGTTTTCGAGCACGGTGGCGTGGTCGGCGTATCTGAGCGCGACTGCCGAGTTCTGCTCGGCAACCAGGATCGACAGGCCGGTCTCACGGTTGAGTTTTTTCAAGCTCTGGAAGATGTCCTGGACGATGAGCGGGGCGAGTCCCATCGACGGTTCGTCGAGAACCAGCAAACGCGGTCGCGACATCAGCGCCCGGCCGATGGCGGTCATCTGCTGTTCACCGCCGGAGGTCAGGCCGGACAATGTCCGGCGCTTCTCCCTGAGGCGCGGGAAATAGCCGTAGATCCGCTCGAGGTCTTGATTGATCTCGGCGCGGCTCCCGCTGCGGCCGATGCCGCCGGCGATCAGATTCTCCTCGACGGTGAGGCTTTTGAAGCAGTGGCGGCCTTCCAGCACCTGGACCAGCCCGGCGCGCACCAGATCACCCGGTTTGCGGCGCGAGACATCGGACCCTTCATAGCGGATGGTGCCGGCATTGACCTGGCCACGTTCCGCCGGCAGCAGGTTGGAGACGGCCTTCAGCGTCGTGGTCTTCCCGGCGCCATTGGCTCCGAGCAACGCCAGGATCTGACCGCGCCTGAGCTCAAAGCTGACGCCGTGCAGCGCCGTGATGGCGTGGTTGTAGGTGGCATGGACCGCGTCCACGGCAAGAATGACGTCATCGTTCGGCATAGGCTGTTCTTTCGCGGTTCAAAAACCGAACAGGTCGGGCGCCACGGAAACTTGGTCCGCGACGCCCGGCACTGACTGATCAGTTGGTGGTCACAGCATTGGCATCGTCGGCGGTACGCAGCTTGATGCCCTTCTCGGCGGCGTAGGCCTCGGCGGACTTCTCGATGATCGGCCGCAGCAGCGCCCAGTCCGGCGCGATCCAGTCGGAGACGACGTTCCACTTCCTGCCGTCCCACTGCTGGAAGGTCACGTAGCCTTCGCCTTCGTGATTGTCCCAGCTGACATTGATCGAGTGGAACAGGTCCTTGGCGCCGAGCGCCTCGACCTTGGCCGGATCGAGCTTGAGATGCTCGAAGCCCCAGCGGACCTCGTCGCCGGTCAGCGCGCGATGGCCGAACTTCTCCTGCGCGACCCGGATCGCCTCGACATTGAGGATGCCGTTGACGATGCCGAGATTGTGGTAGACCGAGCCGATGCGCGCCTTGTCTTCAAGGTTACCCTTGCCGGCGCCATAGACCGTCTTCACGATCTCCTGCACCACCGGGTAGGAGTTGCCGGAAGCCTGCGTGGTGATGGCGGTGTAGCCCTTGGCGGCGTCGCCGGCGGGGATCACGTCCTCTTCGGAATTCGACCAGACATTGCCGACGATATGGTCGACGGGGAAGCCGACCTTGACCGCCGTCTTCAGCGCCACCGGGTTCATCACGCCCCAGCCGCGCAGGACGACGAAATCCGGCTTGGCGCGACGGATGGTCAGCCACTGCGACTGCTGCTCGTTGCCGGGATGCGGCACCTCGATCTGCTGCACGGTGAAGCCGTATTTCTGCGCCAGCAATTCATAGATCGGGATGGTTTCCTTGCCGTAGGGCGACCCGTGATAGAGCACGACGATCTTCTTGCCCTTCAGTCTGTCGATGCCGCCTTCCTTGGAGGCGATGTAGTTCACGATGCCTGATGTCTCACTGTAGGGATTGAGCAGCAGAGGGAAGACGTAGGGGAAAACGCGCCCATCTGTAGAATCGGTTCGGCCGTGATTGACGGTGATCAGCGGCACCTTGTCGGCGGTGATGCGATCGATCATGGCATAGGCGATGCCGACCGAGAGCGGGTTCCAGGCGGCGGCACCGGCATGGCTCTTCTGCCGCTCATAGCATTCGACACCACGCTCGACCTCATACTGGGTCTCGCATTCGTCCCAAGTCAGTTTGACGCCGTTGACGCCGCCGTCACGGATGTTGATGAGGTTGAGATAGTCGATGAAACCGCCGAAGAAGCCGGTGCCGCCGGCCGCATAAGGCCCGACGCGATAGCTCTGCAGCGGAAAATACTGTTCGTCGGCGTGCGCGGCCGGTAAGGCCACCGACACGATCATCGCCGCGGACAGCGCCGCCGCCTTGATTGTGCTGAGGAAAGTCATGGTCGAGATACTCCCGGTATGGGCCGTCTTGGGTTCGGCCCCTTGTTCATTTTCGGATTGGATTCATTTTCAATGCATCAGCTCAAGTCGACTGCCAGGCGAACAGGAGCCGTCTTCGGACCCTGTCCCACAGCGCCGCCAGCCCGTCGGGTTCAAGGATCAGAAACAGGATGATGAGCGCGCCCAGCACGATGCGCTGGCTCATGTCGAGCACGCCCGAGTCGAAGAGATCGCCAAGCAGGAAGCCGCCGAGGCGCGACAGAGCGAGTGGAAAGACCACGATGAGGGCGGCGCCGAAGAAGGCGCCGCGGATCGAAGCCAGACCACCGATGATGATGATGAACAGGATCTGGAACGACCGGTCGAGATCGAAGCCGTCCGGCTCGACGGTTCTGAGATAGGCGAAGGCCCAGATGACGCCGGCAACGCCACTG
>NZ_RZQY01000510.1:0-4429 GCF_003998575.1 Mesorhizobium sp. M7A.F.Ca.CA.001.10.2.1
TCCTGGTTCAATGCGCCGGTGCCGACTTTCCTGCCCTCGGAAGGTGACGCGACGGTCCAACTGCTGATCGTCGGGCTGGCGCCCGGCCTTCGCGGTGCCAACCGAACGGGCCGCCCGTTCACCGGCGACTATGCCGGCGACCTGCTCTACTCGACCCTGATTTCGCACGGTTTTGCACGCGGCGAATTCAAGGCCAGACCCGACGACGGATTGGAGCTTGTCGGCACGGCGATCACCAATGCCGTGCGCTGCGTGCCGCCTGAGAACAAGCCGGTGGGCGCGGAGATTGCCACCTGCCGGACATTCCTGGTGCCGACGATCGCCCGGTTCCCTAATTTGCGCGCCGTGCTGGCACTGGGATCGATCGCGCATCAGTCGACGGTGCGGGCGCTGGGTGGGCGCGTCGCCGCCTACCCGTTCAAGCATGGCGGGCAGCTGCCGGCCGGTGGCGTCACGCTGTTTTCGAGCTATCACTGCTCACGCTACAACACCAACACCGGCGTGCTGACCGAAGCGATGTTCGTTAGCGTTTTCAGCCAGATAGCGGAATTCTTGCGGACATAAATGTTTTTGCAGTAATTAGAGTTGGTGTCCGCAGACATCAACTCAGTGCGGCAGTGCATTCAGCGCATCCAACATGGCTGGCCCACCCTGCAGCACATTCAGGTCGACATCGCCATTGATGCCGTCAACGCGACCCCTGTTGTGGTACTGCCAGTAGACCCAGTCGTTGCGATCCGGCTCCAGGAGCAATGAGCGGAGCCAGAGCGGACGGGCAGCAATGCGCCCGGCATAGGCTTCTGCTGCATCGTCGGTCAGATAGACAATCGCAGGCTTGCCGAACGCCGCCTCGACTGGAGCGAGGAACGCGGCCAGTTCGGCGTTCAATTGTTCGGGCGTCGGCCGCTGCGGGCAGTTGCCGCCGAATTCGATATCGACCACGGGTGGCAGCAGGGACTGATCGTGCGGCACCACCGAGATGAAATTCTTCGCCTGGTCCGCACCCGGCCGGCAAAAGGTGAAAAAGTGATAGGCGCCGACGGCGAGACCGGCGGCCCGGGCCTCTTCCAGATTCCGTGCGAAAGCATCATCGACATGATCGCCGCCTTCGGTCGCCTTGATGACGGCAAAGGCGACATCATCGGCGGCTACGCGCCGCCAATCGATCTGGCCCTGATGATGGGAGACGTCGATGCCCCTGACCGGATATTTATCGCGATCCGGCGAGAATGACCTGAAATAGAGATAGCCGCCTGCTGCAAGGAAACACAACAAGACCAGGCTGGCCAAACCAAAGAGGACAATCCGGTTCTTCAAGCGAATGGCCCCGCCTACCCACGCTCTTTTAACAGCCGGCCCTTCTCGCGCGACCAATCGCGCTGCTTCTCGGATTCGCGCTTGTCGTGCAGTTTCTTGCCGCGGCCGACAGCGAGCAGCAGCTTGGCGCGGCCCTGGTCGTTGAAATAGATTTTCAGCGGCACCAGTGTCATGCCTTCGCGGTCGACACTCTGTGACAGTTTCGCCATCTCGCGCTTGTTGAGCAGCAGCTTGCGGCGCCGGCGCGGCTCATGGTTGAAGCGGTTGGCCTGCAGATATTCCGGCAGATAGGAATTGATCAGCCAGATCTCGCCGCCTTCGACCGAGGCATAGCTGTCCTGGATGTTGGCCTGGCCCTGGCGCAGCGACTTGACCTCGGTGCCGGTCAGCACCAGACCGGCCTCGACCGTGTCAAGCACCTCATAGGAAAACCGCGCCTTACGGTTTTCCGAAACGGTCTTGTTGTTGGGATCGGCTTTTCTGACCTGGTTCATGATGCTTAGAGTCCGTTTCGAAACTCGCTCCTGCGAGTCAGATGATGGTGTCATCGAGAACCGGAGCGGAGCGTACATATAGTACGTGAGCACCGGAAGCGCAGGTGACGCCTTCAGATGGCCGCAGGAGTAGAGTTTCCAAACGGGCTCGCTAATTAATCAAGCCGGCGTGCTTCATAGCCGCATCGATCTTGTCGGCAGTCGACTGTTCGATCGTCACCAGCGGCGAGCGCAGCACGTTTTCGACCTTGCCTAGCTTCGACAGCGCATATTTGGCGCCGGAAACGCCAGGCTCGATGAAGATCGCCTTGTGCAGCGGCAGCAGGCGATCCTGCAGATCCAGCGCCCTGACGCTGTCGCCGGCAAGCGTTGCCTCCTGGAATTCGGCGCAGAGCCGCGGCGCGACGTTCGACGTCACCGAAATACAGCCGACGCCGCCATGGGCGTTGAAGCCGAGCGCCGAAGCGTCCTCGCCCGAAAGCTGGATGAAATCCTTGCCGCACGTGGCGCGCTGCTCGGAGACCCGTTCGACCTTGCCGGTGGCATCCTTGACGCCGACAATATTCTTGAAGTCGTGCGCGAGCCGGCCCATCGTCTCCGGCATCATGTCGATGACCGAGCGCGGCGGGATATTGTAGATGATGATCGGCAGCTTGGTCGCCTTGGCGACCGCCGCGAAATGCTCGTAAAGACCGCGCTGTGTCGGCCTGTTGTAGTAGGGTGTGACGACGAGGGCGGCATCGGCGCCGGCCTTCTCGGCATACTGCACGAGGCCGACTGCTTCCTCGGTGTTGTTGGAGCCGGCGCCGGCGACGACCGGAACGCGGCCCTTGGCCACCTCGATACACACCTTGACGACCTGGCGGTGCTCGTCATGCGACAGCGTCGGCGACTCGCCGGTGGTGCCGACCGGCACCAGGCCCGTCGTGCCCTCTGAGAGTTGCCATTCGACGAACGCGCGAAAGGCTTTCTCGTCGAAACGCCCGCTCTTTTCGAACGGTGTCACGAGCGCAGTAAGCGAGCCTCTCAGCATATCGTCCAACTCCTTGGGACTTGTTTGTTCATGCATGCCGTTGCCCCAAAACCGGTATTCACTTTGGGGCGACATGCATCGGTGCTTTATCGTGCGCGCCTTCTAGCCGAAAGCGAAGCGGCGCACCATAGTCTCGACATGGTTGCGCGGCAAGCATTGCCATGGTGCCAGCAAGCGCAATTCGAACGGCCTCGCTAACCCTTTGTTTACGAGCTCTTCACGACCTAAGTTTAGGCTTCGAGGCATCTTCGCCTGCTTGGGGAATGCCAGGACAAGGAAAGACTTAAGGATCATGCCGGGCGGTCGGTCTCATATTCTCGCGCTGCTTGGCGCCACGCTCGCGCTGATGCCGGGCATGGCGATCAGCGGTAGCGTGGACGTACGGGTCACCTCAGCCATTCCGATGCCAGGCGCGGCAATTGCGCTGCCAGACCTGCAGGATAGGACGCGACAGGCGCCCTTGCCTGACGTCGCCCCCCTGAAAAGCGGGCTGGATGCGTTGGCGGCGGGCGATAGTCCCCGCGCTCGTGGAGTGCGCAATGCCCTTCCGGCTCAGTCGCTCGACCAGCATATCCTTGCCTGGGCGATCGCGCTTTATGGCGGCGACAAGGTTCCGAGCGGCGATATCACTGCTGCGGCCAAGATGCTGCCCAATTGGCCGGGCACCGTCGCCCTGCGCAGGAACAGCGAGCGCGCACTCTATCGCGAGAACCCTGCCCCCGACATCGTTATCAGGGCGTTCGACGGCAGCCAGCCGCAGACATTCGAAGGTGTGATGGTTCTTGCCCGCGCCTATGTGGCGTCAGGCAATATCAAGGCGGCACGTTCGGTGCTGTCGCCCTTCTGGCGCACCGCGATCCTGGAGGCCAGGGACGAGGCGGCGCTGATCAAGGAATTCGGCAGCTTGATCCCGGCCACCGACCACCGTTTTCGCATGGAGCGCATGTTCTATGCCGACCGCGCGAATTCCGCCTTGCGCGTCGCCGGCCTGGCCGGCGCCCAGCAACTCGCCGAGGCCTGGGCGGCGGCCGACAAAGGCGACAAGAACGCGCCCAAGCTGCTGAAGGCCGTGCCGGCAATGCAACGTTCGGCCGGCTACTTCTTCGCGCAGGCCGAATATCTGCGCAAGCAGGAGGATTTTGCCGGGGCCGCCGCCATTGTGATGCAGGCGCCGACCGATCGCGACGCTCTCGTCGATCCGGATGCCTGGTGGGTCGAGCGCCGGGTGTTGTCGCGCGAACTGGTAGACCAGGGCGACATGAAGACCGCGTACAAGATCGTCGCCACACACGCCGCCGAAAGTGCCGCCAATGCGGGAGACGCCGAATTCCATGCTGGCTGGTATGCGCTGCGCGGCCTGAACGACCCAAAAACCGCGGCCAGTCATTTCGCTCGCATCGCGGACCTCGCCCAGGGGCCGATGACGCTGTCGCGCGCCTATTACTGGCTCGGCCGTGCCGCGGAAGTCGGTGGTCCGGGCAATGCAAAGGACTATTTTGCGCGCGCCGCTGCCTATGGCACGACATTCTACGGTCAGCTTGCCGCCGAACGCGTGGGCCGGCAGGCGCTGAACATCGCCTACCCC
>NZ_RZQY01000511.1:0-4421 GCF_003998575.1 Mesorhizobium sp. M7A.F.Ca.CA.001.10.2.1
GAGCAGAACCTTGCCGGAACCGGATTTCGGCGGCGCAAGAACCCGCGCCTGGTGCGATGTGAGTCCGTCGCGAGAAGCCGCGACATAGATGAATTTCTCATCTTCCCACGGCACGTCGGCGTCCTTGGCCAGCCGGTGCAGGCGCGAGCGGGCGACGCGGCGGGAAAAGTGGCACCAGTCGGGCGCGGTGAGCGGGCAGGGCGCCTGATGCGGGCAAGGCGCAAGCACATGCGCGCCCGCCTCGATCAACTGCCGGCGCACGGCAAGGATGCGCTGCCAGCCGGCGGGGGTGCCCGGCTCGACCACAAGCAGCGTGTCGGCGGTGAGTTGCCAGAGGCGGTCGATGAGCTTCGGCAGTGATGCGGGAGCGATTTCGTCGAGCACATAGGCGCACGTGACCAGATCGGCCGGCTCGATGTCGGCAAGGTCGATGGTGGCATCACCGGCCAGCCATCTGGTCTGGGCGGCAATTGTGTCGCCGGCAAGCGTCTCGCCGACCTTGCGCACCGCGGCACTGGCTTCGAACAACACTGCCTGTTCGAGATCGGGCCACTGGTCGGTCGTGGCCCAAAGCACCGTGCCAGGGCCGGCGCCGACATCGAGCAGGCTCCTGGGTTGAAAGCCGGGCTTTGCGTCGCTCAGCGCGTCGAGGCTGGCGCGGATCGCGGCATAGGTCGCCGGCAGCCGCGTCGCCAGATAGGCTTTCACTGCCAGGTCCTCGGCCATGTGCAAACGGCCGTCACGCAACTCGGCACGATAACGGTCGGACAGCGTTTTTGCCGCTTGCTTGAGTACCGCAAGAGGAACGTTTTCGAGCAGGCGCTCGACACCTTGGCGAAGGGAGGCCGGCAACTCCATCTCACGCGCCCCGCGGGACGAGAAGGATCACCGAAGCGCCGGCAATGCAGAGCGCGGCACCGGCAAGATCCCAGCGGTCGGGGCGAACGCCCTCCACCAGCCACAGCCAGCCAAGCGACGCCGCGATGTAGATGCCGCCATAGGCGGCGTAGGCGCGGCCGGCGGCTGACATGTCCACCAGCGCCAGCAGGAAGCCGAACAGGGCAAGCGAGGCGAGGCCGGGAAGAAGCCAAAGCGGCGACTTTTCGAGCCGCCACCAGGCCCAGAACGAAAAGCAGCCGGCGATCTCGGCCAGAGCGGCGGCGGCATAGAGGACGTAGGTCATGAAAAAAAGGTCCCGCGACAGTCACGGGACCTTTTTCAGTGCAGGCGCCGGCAATGGCAAGCGGCAATGCTATTCCTGGTCGGCAACCTTGCGGCGGCGAGCCGGCTTGGCGGCCGGGCTCTTTTTGACGGGAGCCGTTTCACGATGCCCCATGTCGCGCATCTCAAGCGCTTTTTCGCATTTGGCCATGTAGTCGCGTGTCATCGGCAGCGTGTCGTTCTTCTTGGCGATCTGGATCTGGAAGATCACCAGGTCCTGCCAGCGGAAGGCGGCTTCCGAGGCCGCCAGGTAGAATTCCCACATGCGGCAGAAACGCTCGTCATAGATCGCCTTGGCCTTGTCGCGATTGGCGGCGAAGCGCACGCCCCAGTGCTTCAGCGTATCGGCATAGTGGAGCCGCAGGATCTCGACGTCGGTGACGACCAGGCCCGACTTTTCGATCGCCGGCATGACTTCCGAGAGCGACGGGATGTAGCCGCCCGGGAAGATGTATTTGCGGATGAAGGCGCTGGTCGCCCACGGCACGCCGGAACGGCCGATCGTGTGCAACAGCATCACGCCATCGGGCTTGAGCAGCGTCGCGCTCTTGTCGAAGAAGGTGCGGTAGTGGTTGACGCCGACATGCTCGAACATGCCGACCGAGACGATGCGGTCGAAACGCTCGTTGAGTTCGCGGTAGTCCTTCAGCTCGAAATGCACACGGCTTTCCAGCCCTTGCGCGTGCGCCCGGTCGGTGGCTACGCCATGCTGCTCGGTCGACAGAGTCACGCCCTGCACGTCGACGTCGAACGCCTTGGCGAGGTAGAGGCCAAGCCCGCCCCAGCCGGAGCCGATGTCGAGCACGGTCTGGCCGGCCTTCAGCCGGAGCTTGGCGGCGATGTGGCGTTTCTTGGCGGCCTGCGCTTCGTCGAGCGTCATGTCCGGCTGCTCGAAATAGGCGCAGGAATATTGCATGTCCTCGTCGAGGAAGAGCCGGTAGAGGTCGCCCGACAAATCGTAGTGTCGCTGCACGTTGCGCCGCGAGCGCGAGGCGGTGTTGATCTGCTGCAGCCGGCGGAAGGCGTGGCGCAAGCCTTCGATGGCCTTCGACCAGGTGGCGTCGATGCCGCCGCTGCCCATGTTCTGGAAGGCGATGCGCATCACGCCCAGCACGCCGCCTTCGAGAATGTCGAGTTCGCCGTCCATGTAGGCTTCAGGCACCGCCAACATCGGATCGAAGGTGATGGCGCGCTCGGCATGCGCGGTCTTGATGTGCATGTGCACCGGTTCGCCGCTGCCGTCGCCGAAAACCACAGCCGAGCCCTTGGGACCAGTCACCTTGAGATTGCCGGTACGCACCAGGCGGTCGAGAACGCGCTTCAACAGAATATTCATGACCAAATGTCCCCTCTCGGCCAGACAGGCTGCCTTGGCGCGTGACCGCGAAAATCAGTGTCGATTTCCCCGAAGATCTTGCGCCGAACCAAAGTTGCACAGCGTGCTTTGCGCGGCCAAAGGACGCGCGACGCCATAGTCTGCAACAATATATAGGGGTTCGAAAAGTTCCATTTGGCACAAAAATGCCCGGGCGAGAGGCCCGGGCATTGGTCCAGCATGGCTGGATGACGGCAAAGTGATCGAAGCACGCTTCAATCGAGATCGGAGCGCAGCTTCAACCTCTTTGCTATGGATGATCAGGCGTTGTCTTCGCCGCCTTCAAACTCGGTGTTCGGATCGAAGAAGTTCTCCGGCCGGGCGTTGTCGTTGATGTCGTCGCCATAGATGGCTTCGGCGGTGGTCAGAGTCTCGCCCTTGGCCTGGCGCTCGGCTTCGTCGGCCGTGCGGGCGATGTTGAGCGTGACGGTGACCTCGACTTCCGGATGCAGCGCGATCGCCACATTGGTGACACCGATGGTCTTGATCGGCTGGTTGAGCAGGATCTGGTTGCGGTTGATCGAGAAACCTTCCGCCGTCAGCAGATCGGCGATGTCGCGGGTCGAAACGGAACCGTAAAGCTGTCCGGTTTCGCCGGCGGAGCGAACGGCGATGAAGCTCTTGCCGTCGAGCTTTTCGGCGACCTGGGCTGCTTCCGACTTGCGCTCGAGGTTACGGGCTTCGAGCTGGGCGCGCTGGCCTTCGAACTTCTTCTTGTTGGCTTCGTTGGCGCGCAGCGCCTTACCCTGCGGCAGCAGGAAGTTACGGGCGAAGCCGTCCTTGACCTTGACGGTATCGCCCATCTGGCCGAGACGGGAAACGCGTTCGAGAAGAATGACGTCCATGGTTTTGTTCCTTCGGTTGGGCGCCAATCGATCGATGAGATCGACGCCGAATGTCTTGGGAACAGGTCAGGAAGCTTGAGCGCCTTTGGCGCTGGTGTCGCTGTCCTGCCTGTTGCGGCAGTTAGAGGTTTTGACCTCAACCCGGGATTTGATGTTCGGCCCTGCGGCGCCCGTCGCCGTGGGAAAGAGCGGGCGGCGAACCGCCCGCATTTGAGATATTAGCGAACCACGTAGGGCAGCAGGCCGAGGAAGCGGGCGCGCTTGATCGCCTTGGCGAGTTCGCGCTGCTTCTTCTGGCTGACGGCGGTGATGCGCGACGGCACGATCTTGCCGCGCTCAGAAATGTAGCGCTGCAGCAGACGCACGTCCTTGTAGTCGATCTTGGGCGCGTTGGCGCCGGAGAACGGGCAGGTCTTGCGGCGGCGATGGAACGGGCGCCGGGTCGGGATCTGATTGATGTCGACCATTATTCTGCACCCCCTTCAAAGCCTTCGCGCGGACGGCGCGGACCACGATCGGCACCGGCGTCGCCGAACGAGCGCGGCGGACGATCGCCACGGTCGCCGCGATCACGATCGCCGAACGAACGCGGACCACGATCGCCACGGTCACGGTCGCCGAAGCCGCCGCGTTCCGAGCGCTCTTCGCGCTTCTGCATCATGGCCGACGGGCCTTCCTCATGCGCCTCGACCTTGATGGTCAGGAAACGCAGCACGTCCTCGGACAGGCCCATCTGGCGCTCCATCTCGTTGAGCGCGGCCGCCGGGCAATTCAGGTCCATCAGCGTGTAGTAAGCCTTCCGGTTCTTGTTGACCCGGTAGGTGAGGGACTTCAGTCCCCAGTTCTCGACCCGGCCGACGGACCCGCCATTAGCGGAGATGACACCCTTGTACTGTTCGACAAGCGCATCGACCTGCTGCTGCGAGAGGTCCTGCCGGGCAAGAAACACATGTTCGTAAAGAGCCATTATGTCCTATGCC
>NZ_RZQY01000512.1:0-4417 GCF_003998575.1 Mesorhizobium sp. M7A.F.Ca.CA.001.10.2.1
ATATTGGAGATGGCTGTTCGGGAGGTCGATGATGGTGACGCCGCCAACCGGCAAGCCGCCTGGGTTTGGCGTCTTGTCTGCGTCGATGAAGATCGGCACCAGCGCGGCGCCCGCCGGCAGACCGGCGCTTGCAGCCATCACGTCGCGGTCCTTCCAGTAGAAGATGTTCTTCGCCACGTCGTTGTCGGGAAGCATCATCGACGGCTTGCCCGGCAGCGGGTTGCGGGCCAGCCCGGTGACCGTCACACTGCCAGCCACCTGTCCCTTGGCGCGCTTGGCGGCGTCCTTCAGATCGTAAGGCACGAAGCCGCGATTGATCAGGACGAAGCGTCCGTCGTCGAGCGCCAGCGGCGTGTAGACATTGAAGCCGGCATCACCCTCCCAGGTCGCGTAGAAATGGCGTTCGCCTTGATGCAGGAACGTGCCGGTGACGGTGACAGGCGTATAATCGACATCGCCGGTGGCGGCGAACTCTTTCTCGACCGCAACCAACGGCAACGGAGCCGAATGGGTGCGCTGGTCGATGGTCTGCAGAAGGCCTTCCTTCCAATACAGGCGCTGCATCTGCCAGGTGCCGAGCACCAGCAGGATCAGGAACAGCACAAGGCCAAGGCCGAGCAGCAATGCCGATCGCGGCCGCGAACGACCGTCAGTTTTAATGGAAGCCTCGCTCATTCGCCGCGATCCAGCCGGCCCTCGGCCGCTTGGTTGCGGTATTGCAGCGTCAGCAGCACGCCCTTGATCAGCCGCAGCGCCGTCAAGCACAGCACAACAGCCAGCGGAATCCAGACCAGCAGATGCAGCCAGAGCGGCGGGCTGAACGTGACTTCTACCCAGAGCGCCAGGCCGACGATGATAAAGCCGATGATCAGGATCACGAACACCGCCGGCCCGTCGCCGGCATCAGCGTAGGAATAATCGAGGCCGCAATTGACGCATCGCTTGCCGACGGTGAGGAAGCCGGAAAATAGCCGCCCCTCGCCGCAGCGCGGGCAACGGCCATGCAGGCCGGCCGAGATCGGATCGATCGGCGGCCAGATCGCCCTATCTTCACTCTTGGAAGAGTCGTCGCTCATTGCTTACCGCTCGATTTCAGATCGACCGGCAACCAGTTCATCTTGCCACTCATTGCCTACCGCTCGATCTCGATCGGTGTGCCATCGGCCACCATCGCCCAGATTTCGTCCATATCGGAGTCCGTAACCGCAATGCAGCCGTCGGTCCAGTCGACCAATTGAAGCAGCCAGCCCCACCAGCCATAACCGTTTGGCTGGCCGTGGATCATGACCATGCCGCCCGCGTCGACATTGCGCGCCCTGGCGGCCGCCAGATCGTCGGTATTGGGGTACGAAATATGGATCGATCTGTGCGCGATGCTGTTCGGGTTGCGCCAGTCGAGGACATAGTTCCCCTCGGGCGTGCGTTGATCGCCCTCCTGGTGCTTATGCCCGACAGGATCGCCGCCGAGTGCGATGCCGTAGCTGCGCAGGATCTTGCCGTCGCCGATGAGTTCCAGCCGGCGTTCGGCTTTGTGGACACGCACCAGATCCACCTTCTCGCCGGCAAAGGCCGGGAGTGCCGCGATCATCAATGCGCAAATGGCCCGGAAAATTGTCAGCCGCATTGGCTATCGATCAGCGATCATTGCGCCAAAAAGAAGAAGGCGGCCACATTGCCGCGGCCGCCCCTCCCCAAACGGAAATTCCTCAGGCCAGGATCAGTGGCCCTCGATCACCGCGCCGACCGATCCCCAGACGTAGATCGAGGCGAACAGGAACAGCCAGACCACGTCGACGAAGTGCCAGTACCAGGCGGCCGCCTCGAAGCCGAAATGTTGTTTGGGGGTGAAATCACCCTTCATCGCCCGGATCAGGCAGACCAACAGGAAGATGGTGCCGATGATGACGTGGAAACCGTGGAAGCCGGTCGCCATGAAGAAGGTGGCGCCATAGATGGAATCCTTGAAGGCGAACGGAGCATGCATGTACTCGTACGCCTGCACCATGGTGAACAGCATGCCGAGGCCAACAGTCAGCACCAGGCCGTTGATCAGGCCTTTGCGATCGCCATGGATGAGCGAATGGTGCGCCCAGGTCACCGTGGTGCCGGACAGCAGCAGGATGACGGTGTTGTAGAGCGGCAAATGGAAGGGGTCGAGAACTTCCATGCCCTTCGGCGGCCAGACACCGCCGGTAAACGCGGTGCGGGCATATTGCTGGACTTCGCTCGGAAACAGGCTGGCATCGAAATAGGCCCAGAACCAGGCAACGAAGAACATCACCTCCGAGGCGATGAACATGATCATGCCGTAGCGCAGATGCAGCGACACGACACGCGTGTGATGGCCCTCATGCGCTTCCTTGATCGTGTCCGACCACCAGGCGAACATGGTGTAGAGGATGATCACGAGACCGATGAAGAACAGCCATGGATTGGCGATGTTGAAGCCGAAGATCGGGAACGAGCCGCCCTTCAGGTATTCCATCAAGCAGACGCCGCCAAAGGCGGCGACAAGTGCGCCTACCGATCCCAGGAAAGGCCACGGGCTCGGGTCAACGAGATGATAGTCATGCTGTGGTTTTGCGTGCGCGTCTGCCATATCAACCCCCGAGATTTGCTTCGGTATTCGAAATTGTCTTGCTATTGCCCTTGGCCGGCTCCGAGGAGGCGACCGGCTTGGCCTTCTCGACCGGGAACATCGTATAGGACAGCGTGATCGTCTTCACGTCCTTCAGTTCCGGCACATTGACGATGTCGGGGTCCACGTAGAACAGGACCGGCATGTCCAGTGTCTCGCCGGGCTTCAGCGTCGTGTCGGTGAAGCAGAAGCACTCGACCTTGTTGAAATAGGGACCCGCCAGTTCAGGCTGCACGTTGAAGGTGGCGCGGCCGGTCACGGGACGATCGAACTTGTTGGTCGCCTGATAGTGCGCCTGCACGGTCTCGCCGATCTTCATCGTCATCGAGCGCTGGACCGGCTGGAACTCCCACGGCACGCCAGCGATGTTGGCATCGAAGCGGACGGTGATCTCGCGGTCGAGCACGCGGCCGGCATACTGCTTCTCGGCACGTTGCGTCGTGCCGCCATAGCCGGTCGCCTGGCAAAACATCTTGTAGAGCGGGACCGCGGCATAGGCCATGCCGATCATGCCGGTGAAAAAGGCGAGGCAGACAGCCGCGACGATGACGTTGCCGTTCTTGCCAGCCGCTTTTTTGGAGGTCCCGACGCTCATCACATCGTGCCCAGATTGTGGCCGAACTTCACGATCGTCGCGATGTAGAAAATGACCACCAGCAGCGCCAGCGCCACACCGATGGCGATAGAACGGCTGCGCTGCGCCTTCTTCTGACGCTCGGTCAACGTGACGGTCTCGAGCTTTTCCTCGATCATGGTCATGCTCCACCCATGGCAAGCGCGCGTTCGACAACGCTGTCGGCCAGATAGGCAGCGAAGATGGCGAAGAGATAAAGCAGCGAATAGGCGAACAGGGCCTTGGCCGGTTTCATGACGCGGTCATCGTCGGCCATGCTAAGCACTTTCCACGCGTACCAGACAAAACCGACTCCCAGAAGCAGGGCGGCCACGCCATAGAACGGCGTGGTGTAGCCAAGCAGCCACGGCAGCACGCCGACCGGGGCCAGCACCAGCGCATAGGCGAAGATCTGGCGGCGGGTCGAAGCGTGGCCGGCGACGTTGGGCATCATCGGAATGCCGGCCTTGGCATAGTCCTCGGACTTGAACAGCGCCAGCGCCCAGAAATGCGGCGGCGTCCACAGGAAGATGATCAGGAACAAGACAATGCTTTCGAGGCTGACTGTCCCGGTCACCGCGGCCCAGCCGATCACGGGCGGAATGGCACCGGCGGCCCCGCCGATGACGATGTTCTGCGGCGTCCAGCGCTTCAGCCACATCGTGTAGACGACGGCGTAGAAAAAGATGGTGAAGGCGAGCAGCGTCGCCGCCAGCCAGTTGACCAGCACGCCGAGCGTCATCACAGACAGCACCGACAGCACCAGCCCAAAGGTCAGGGCTTCGTGCGGCTGGATGCGACCGGCGGGGACTGGGCGGTTGGCGGTCCTGGTCATCACGGCATCGATGTCGGCATCGTACCACATGTTGAGCGCGCCGGAGGCACCAGCACCTATTGCAATAGCCAGGATGGCGATCACCGCCAGCAGAGGGTTGATGGTCACGGGTGCGGCGACCAGGCCGACAAAGGCGGTGAACACCACCAGCGACATGACGCGCGGCTTCAGCAGCGCGAAGAAATCGCCCGCCGTCGCTTCCGACATGCGAAAGCCCGCTTCGTCAATCAATGGGTCGTCGACAAGGGCCATGCGTACTTAAGTCCATCATCCGTTGGCCAAAACCGCCGGCGGACCGGCGGTTTTGGCCAACGGATGATGGACTTAAGTA
>NZ_RZQY01000513.1:0-4416 GCF_003998575.1 Mesorhizobium sp. M7A.F.Ca.CA.001.10.2.1
CTCAAGATCGGCCCGCAGGTGGCGACGGCACTTGCCGCAAGCGGCGTCATCGGCCGCGCCATGCCGCAGGGCGATATTCTCGGCTTCGCGCCGCCGCTCTGCCTGACCCGCGAGGAAGCCGACATCGTCGTGTCGAAGACCGCCGATGCCGTGAAGAGCGTGTTTGCCAATCTCTGAGATCGACCGATGAATGCCATGATCAGAACCCTCCCCGCCACCATGGCCGCCGTGCTGCTCACCGGGCACGGCGGACCGGAAAAACTCGTCTACCGCAGCGATGTGAAAGTGCCCGGGCCCGCTCCCGGTGAAGTGCTGGTCAAGGTCAGCGCTTGCGGGATGAACAACACCGATGTCTGGGTGCGCCAGGGCGCCTATGGCACGGAGGAGGACGCTGCCGCCGTGTCGACATGGCGCCGCCAGGGCAACACGCTTGTTTTCCCGCGCATCCAGGGCACGGACACCGTCGGTATCGTCGCCGCCGTCGGCGAAGGCGTATCGCCGGACCGTATCGGCGAACGGGTGATGGTCGATTTCTCGATCTACAACCGCGACGACGATTCACTCGCCGACATCGATTATATGGGCCATGGCCGCGATGGCGGTTACGCCGAATACCAGGCCGTGCCGGCCGAGAACGCTCATGTCATCGACACCGACATGAGCGATATCGAACTCGCCACCTTCTGCTGCGCTTACCTCACCGGTGAACAGATGCTGGAGCGCGCCGCGCTCAAGGCCGGCGAGCGTGTGCTGGTCACAGGCGCCTCGGGTGGTGTCGGTTCGGGCATCGTGCAACTGGCACGGGCGCGCGGCGCCATTCCCTATGCGGTCGTCGGCAAGGGCAAGGAACAGGCGGTGCGCGACATCGGGGCCGAGGTTGTCATCACCCGTGGTGTTGCCGACCTGCCGCGAGCCGTGAACGAGGCGACCGGAGGCCAGCCGATCGACGTGGTGGCCGACCTCGTCGGCGGCGCCATCTTCAACGACCTGTTGCGTATTCTCAGGCCCGAGGGCCGTTACACTACCGCAGGCGCGATTGCCGGCCCGGTCGTGCAGTTCGATCTCAGGACCATGTACCTGAAGCAGTTGCAGCTGCATGGCTCAAGCCAGGGCACGCGCGCGGATTTCCGCCGCATCGTTGGCTACATCGAGGCGAGAAAGATCCGGCCGCTGGTCGGCGGCGTCTACAAGCTCTCCGATTTCCACCATGCGCAGGCGGATTTCATCGCCAAGGATTTCGTCGGCAAGCTGGTGGTGGTGCCGGATGCCATGTGGGGCTCGGCTGGCTGAACAACGCTCGTCTCAACCGTGCTGGGCCGCTCTCAGCAGCATGCCGAACAGGTCGCGCGGCTCGTCGGGGTCGGCCAGCATGTCGAGTTCCTGGTAGAGGCCAGTCGAGCGCAGCTGATCCCTGACATAGCGCAGCGCCGAAAAATCCTCGATGGCGAAGCCGACCGAATCGAACAGCGTGATCTGACCGGGATCGCGCCGGCCTTGTACGGCGCCCGACATCACCTGCCACAGCTCGATCACCTCATGATCCGGCGCAAGCTGCTGGATCTCGCCCTCGATGCGCGTCTGCGGCGGATATTCGACGAAGATATCGGAGCGCAGCAGGATATCGCGGTGCAGTTCGGTCTTGCCCGGACAGTCGCCGCCGACCGCGTTGATGTGCACGCCGGAGCCGACCATATTGTCGGTGAGGATGGTGGCGTACTGCTTGTCGGCGGTGACGGTGGTGATGATGTCGGCTCCCTCGACCGCCTCCTGCGCGGTGCCGCAGGCGACCATGTCGAAGCCGAGACCGGCGAGATTGCGGATGCATTTTTCGGTGGCAGTGCGGTCGATGTCGTAAAGCCTCAGCCTGTCGACGCCGAGCAGCGCCTTGAAGGCCACCGCCTGGAATTCGGCCTGGGCGCCGTTGCCGATCAGCGCCATGCAGCTGGAGCCGGCCGGCGCCAGGTATTTGGCGGCCAGAGCCGACATCGCCGCCGTGCGCAGTGCGGTCAGGATCGTCATTTCGGATAGCAAGACAGGATAGCCATTGTGGACATCGGCGAGCATGCCGAAAGCGGTCACCGTCTGGCGGCCTTCGCGCATGTTCTTGGGATGGCCGTTGACGTATTTGAAGCCGTAGACCTCGCCGTCGCTGGTCGGCATCAGCTCGATGACGCCCTCGGCGCTGTGCGAGGCGACGCGCGGCGTCTTGTCGAACAGCTCCCAGCGGCGGAAATCATCCTCGATGTAGCCGGCCAGTTCGACGAGGAAGCGCTCGACGCCGATCTTCAGCACCAGCTTCATCATATGATCGACGCTGACGAAGGGCACGATGTTGAGATTGGGGATCATTTTTTCTTATCCTTGCCGCATGCGGGCGGTCAGTCCTGGCGATGCGCGTTGTGCGCCTTCATCATCGCCGCCAGCGCCGGATCGTTTTGTTCCAGCGCCCCGATAGCTCCGCCCGTGTCGTAGAGGCGCTCATCCTGTCCCATCTTGAACTTGGCTTCGAGCCGTTCGATCGGCAGGTCAAACCCAAGGATATGCGGTATGCGCCGCTCCATGCCGCCTGGTCCCAGTTCGCGCATGCACCAGCGGTCGTCGCGCTCCTTCTCCAGCACGTCGACAAGCTGCAGGAGATGCCGGGCGGTGGCATGATCGTCGAGCGGCACCGGATGCCCATGACAATGCACGACAGCAAAATTCCAGGTCGGCGCGCTGTCGCGCACCGGATTGCGCGGATACCAGGACGGCGAGATGTAGCCATGCGGACCGTGAAAGATGGCGACCGTCTCCCTGCCCTCGGCGATCAGCGCGCTGTGCGGATTGGCCCTGGCGAGATGCGAGACCAGCGTTCCGTTTTCACCCCGCGCGCGATCGAGCACGAAGGGAAGATGCGAGACGACAAGACCCTGCGGTCCCGATGTCACCACCGCGGCGAAGGCCGCGGCCTCGATCAGGCCGAACACCTCGTCGCGCGACAGTGGCGCGAACTCGAGCTTGGTATACATCAGGTCAGCTTCGCTGGGCGCGAACCGCCGGGATCAGGCCTTGCGGGCGAACCAGCAGCACGGCGATGACGCCCGACAGCACGATGGCGTCGCGATAGGGCGCGATCGCTCCCGGCAGTGTCGCCTGCAACAGCACCTCGATGATGCCGAGCAGGAAGCCGCCGGCGACCGCACCGGGCAGGCTGCCGAGCCCGCCGACGACGGCGGCGATGAAGGCCTTCAACACCGGCGTAAAGCCCATCAGCGGATCGACCGAGGCACGCTGCGCCACCCACAGCATGGCCGCCAGCCCGGCCAGCAGGCCGGAGAGCAGGAAGGCGGTGGCGATGATGCGGCTGGCCGGAATGCCCATCAGGCGCACGACGTCGAAATCTTCCGCCGCGGCGCGCATCGCCGTGCCGGTCACCGAGCGGCGCAGGAAGACTTCCAGCGCAATCAGCGCCAGTGCGGAGACGACGATGGAGATGCTGGGACCGACGCCGATGGTGAAGTCGCCGAAGGAGAAGGCGCCGGTCATCCAGCTAGGCATGGCGACAGCTTGCGGCCGTGCCGAGATGCCGTTCTGGAAGACGACCTTCAGCAAGCTGGAAACCGCGAAGCTGGTCAACAGCAGGCTGGTGACGCTGGCGCCGCGCATGGGCCTGAAGGCGATACGCTCCATGGCGACGGCGGCGAGCGCGCCGCAGGAGACGGCGACAAGCACCGCCACCGGGAACGGGAAGCCGAGCACCAGCGAGGCCAGAAGCGCATAGCCCGACAGCGTCATCAGCTCGCCATGGGCGAAGTTGATGAGGCCGACGATGGAAAAGACGATCGCCAGCCCGAGCGCCAGCAGGGCATAGACGCCGCCGAGGCTCACCGCATTGATGATCTGCTGCGCGATCATGCTTCTTAAGCTCCCAGATAGGCTTGGCGGACGAGGTCCGATGAAGCGAGTTCTTTTGCCGTGCCCGACAGCACCACCTCGCCATTGGCGAGCACAACGGCGCGGTCGGCGATTTCGAGCGCCAGCGCCACATTCTGTTCGACCAGCAGGATGGTCAGGCCCTTGCGGCGCAGTTCGGCGATCAGGTCGAAGACGGTGTCGATCAGTTGCGGGGCAAGGCCGAGCGAGGGCTCGTCGAGCAGGATCATGCGCGGCTTGCCCATCAGCGCGCGGGCGATGGCCAGCATCTGCTGTTCGCCGCCCGACAGATTGCCGCCCTTGACGCGGTGGTAGCGGCGCAGGATCGGGAACAACTCCAGCATCTCCTCCTCGCGCAGCCTTGCCTCGGCCGCCGGCTGATGCACTGCGCCGCCGAGACGCAGATTGTCGGCCACCGTCAGGCTGGCGAAGATACGGCGGCCTTCTGGAACCAGCGCGACGCCCTTGCGGGCAATCGCCTCCGGCGCCAGGCCGGTGATGTCG
>NZ_RZQY01000514.1:0-4407 GCF_003998575.1 Mesorhizobium sp. M7A.F.Ca.CA.001.10.2.1
CTACAAGCGCATCGCGATGGTGGGCGTCGTCTTCAGCATGCTGTGCCTCTGCCTGCTGGCCGTCGTCGCAGGATATGCAACGCTGCTGGAGGTAGAGGTCTTGACGATCTGCATCGGGTTTGGAACCGGAACGACGTTTCCGGTCACCACCGTGTCGGTCCAGAACGCCGTCGATCGCGTGCATCTCGGCGTCGCGACGGGCGTGCTGACATTCCTGCGTTCGCTTGGCAGTGCGCTTGGTGTCGCGATGCTCGGCGCGGTCGCTCTGGGCTACGGCTTGCCACTTGCCGGTGAAGGCGTGCGGATCGTGGGCCATAGCGCGACGGTCGAGCCGTTCGTGATGATCTTTGCCGTCGCCGCCGTTACATTGCTGCTGGGGCTGATCACGCTGACGCTGATGCCCGAAAAGGAGCTTCGCGGTTACGCCGACAATGCGGCGCCCATCCTCGCCGAGTAAGCTTCAGCCGGAGACGCCGAGCTTCTTCTGCAGGCTGGTCGATGAGGTCGTGTACTGGAAAACGATGCGCTCGCCGGGGCTGATGATGCGCTTGGCGGCCTGCGCCATCAGCGCCACTTCGTGGAAGCCAGACAGGATCAGCTTCAGCTTGCCCGGATACCAGTTGATGTCGCCGACCGCGAAGATACCGGGCACCGATGTCTGGAACTTCTCGGTATCGACCGGAATAAGGTTCTCGTGAAGGTTGAGACCCCACTCCGCGATCGGTCCGAGCTTCATGGTCAGGCCGAAGAACGGCAGCATGCGCGTGCAAGGCACCTCGACATCGCCGTCAGGTCCCTTGATGGTGGCCGATGACAGTTGGCCGTCGGCACCGGTCAATCCGGTCACCTGCCCGACCTGGAACTCCAGCTGCCTCATCTCCTGCATGGCATACATCTTGTTGACGCTGTCGGGGGCGGCACGGAACTCGGGCCGCCGGTGCACCAGCGTCACGCTCTTTGCCACCGGCTGCAGGTTCAGCGTCCAGTCGAGTGCCGAGTCGCCGCCACCGACGATAACGAGGTCATGGCCGCGAAAATCCTCCATCCGGCGCACCGAATAGAAGACGCTCTTGCCTTCATAGGGCTCTATGCCGGGGATCGGCGGACGCTTGGGCTGGAAGGAGCCGCCGCCGGCGGCAATCACCACCACCTTGGCCTCGAACACCTCGTTTTCGTCGGTGGTGACGCGAAAACTGCCGTCCTCCAGTTTTTCCAGGCTGGAAACCATTCGGTTGTAGCTGAAATCAGGCTTGAACGGCGCGATCTGCTCGAGCAATTTGTCGACCAGCCCCTGCGCCGAGATCGAAGGCCAGCCTGGAATGTCGTAGATCGGCTTTTCCGGATAGAGCTCCGCGCACTGGCCGCCCGGCCGATCGAGAATGTCGATCAGGTGGCATTTCATGTCGAACAGGCCGAGCTCGAACACGGCAAACAGGCCAACCGGTCCTGCCCCGACAATAAGCACGTCTGTCCTGATAATGTCGGTCATGCCTGTGCCTCGCTGCGCATGACCCCGAAAATCGGATCGATTTTCGGAAAGGATCATGCGCAAATAAAAGTGCTACAGCGTCCTTTGCGCGTCCAAGAGGACGCGCGGCGCTGTAGTGAAACAGCAGGACACTGCATGACCATCGCTCCGCTGCCAAGCCGCAGCGGGAAAAATCAGTTGGCAAAGATACTGCGCTTATCCCTGACGGGCAGGCACCCGCACAATGAGACCGTCGAGCGCGTCTCGCACCTTGATCTGGCACGACAGCCGTGAGTTCGGCTGGACGTCGTAAGCGAAGTCCAGCATGTCCTCTTCCATCGCTTCCGGCTCGCCGACTTCAGCCGTCCAGGCTTCGTCGACATAGACGTGACAGGTGGCACAGGCGCAGGCACCGCCGCATTCGGCTTCGATCCCGGGCACGGCGTTGCGGATCGCGTTCTCCATGACCGTAGAGCCGTTCTCGGCGTCCATGTCGAAATGCGTGCCGTCATGGGCAATGAAAGTCAGCTTGGTCATTTGTCACCTGAAGGGAGTTCCAGCCGAGATAATCACTCCGGCTGACAAGTCAACTGCCGCATGAAAGCGCCGCCCGATGACGTTTTTCCGCAAATCGGGTTCAGCGCGGATTCAGCGGTTGATGGCGGCGATGAAATCGCGCACTTCGTCGATCAGCATGCCAAGCCGTTTGAGCGTCTGGCCGTCTTCCGGCCGATGCTCGATCTCGGTGGCGCAATCGGCGATGGCAAAGGCGCCGACGCCCCGTGCCGAACCCTTCAATCCATGGGCGAGCAGAAGCCGGTCCTTGATGTCGGCGTCGACTATTCTGTCGCGCACGGACAGCGCCTGCTGTACAAACAGCGCCAGCACCTCTTGCTCAAGGCTGCGGTCACCCATCGTCTGGCGGGCAAGGTGTGCCAAATCGACCGGCCGTGACCGCCTTGGTCCGGATACGTCGCCCCCGGGCATTGAGAAGGCAATGCCGCTTTCGCCACGCATGAACTCGAACTCCGTTTCTTCGATTCGCCCAAAAACCTAGGCGAATCCAATGGACAACGGGTTAATGAATGGCCGGGAAAAATGTTGCCAAAGCGGCGCCCAAATCACAGTTCCGTTAACCTTATATTTAAAGTTTTACGTATCCCGCGGAATGCATGTTTTCTTTACCCCCCTGTGTCATTACGATACGAGGGGTCCATTTTCAGCCTCCTGCGCGGGGCAAGACAAACAGAATTATAAGCCCGCGGCAGCTAGTACAGGGTAGCGAAGGCATGGCAAAGAAACCAACGACGACGAGAACTCTCGACAGCGACGTGGCCAGGGAACTGGAAAAGGCGCTCGATCTCGACCTCAGCAACGAGATCGGCAACGGCGACCTCGACATCGCGGCTTCTATGGAGGATCTGGAAGCTCAGATATCCCAGGCGGCCGACGAGTTGGCGCGCGAGGGACGCAATCATAAGCCGGAACAAAACCCGGAGCCCGTAGTCAATCAGAACCACGCCGCGAAACCCGCGCCCAAGGCAAAGCCTGCCGAATTGCGCCCCGTGGAACCGCGCAATGGCGCCCAGCCCGCTGGTTTCGCACCGGCCAATGACGATCGCCAGAAGGACTATAAGACGCTCCTGCACAGCCTCAACAGGCGTGCCTCGAACACCATTTACTGGGTCGTTGCCTTCGTTTCGCTCGCCTGGTTCGCTGGCGCCGGCGGTTTGGCCAATCTGCTTTTCGGACCGAGCATCTGGAGAATCCGTACGCTCGACCAGTTCCTTGCCCGTCCGGAGCTGATCGGCCTTGCGGTCGCGGCCATCGTGCCCGTCATCCTGTTCTGGGCCTTCGCCGCCATGATTCGCCGCGCCCAGGAAATGCGCATCGCCGCACAGTCGATGACCGAAGTGGCCTTCCGCCTGACCGAGCCGGAAAACCTTGCCCAGGATCGCGTCATGATGATCGGCCAGGCCGTTCGTCGCGAGGTCGCGGCCATGGGCGAAGGCATCGAACGCACGCTTGCCCGCGCGGTCGAGCTGGAAACGCTGGTCCACAGCGAAGTCAACCAGATCGAACGCTCCTATTCCGAGAATGAATCCCGCATCCGTTCGCTGGTCGACGGGCTCGGCAGCGAGCGCGAAGCCGTCGTCACCCATGCCGAGCGCGTCCGCGCTTCGATCACCGGCGCGCATGAGACGCTGAAGGACGAGATCGGCGCCGCCTCCGACATCATCCGCGACTCGATCCTCAATGCGTCGACCAAATTGTCGATGACGATCACCAATTCCGGCGACACGCTGATCGACCGCATCAACGAAAGCTCGATGTCGATCTTCGATTCCGTCGAAGGCCGGCTCGATTCGATCACCGACCGTCTGTCGACCTCGGGCGAGGCCTTCGCCAGCCTTCTCGACACCCGCATCGCCAAGCTGACGGACACCACTGACGGCCTGACACGGTCGTTGACCGATCTGCTCGACGATCGCACCACAGGCATGGTGTCGCTGCTCGGCGGTGCCGCGCGCACTCTCAATTCCGAATTCGAGGCCAGCCTCAACGGCATCGAGCGGACTCTCGCCGAACGCGGCCAGGCCCTGATCAGCGAGTTCCAGACCCGCGCCGAGGCGCTGGACACCGGAACGCAGAAGCTCAATGCGGCACTCGAGGCCCGTGCCCGCCAGATCAACGAAACGCTGGTCGAGCGCGCCCGCGAAATCGCGCACACCTTCGCCGAGAGCAAGGACACGCTGTCGGCGATGATCGATCAGGGCAAGACCCAGATCGGCGCCGACATGGCCGATATCGTCACCTCGACCTCCTCCATGCTCGAAGCCCGCGCCAGCGACTTCGCCGGACGCATGGAAGCCGCCCGTCACGTCGTGTCGCGTTCGTTCGACAGCGACATCCAGCGGCTCGCCGACGCCCGCGTCGGC
>NZ_RZQY01000515.1:0-4397 GCF_003998575.1 Mesorhizobium sp. M7A.F.Ca.CA.001.10.2.1
TGGTACCGAGCGAGGACAATTCCTCGCTGATCTTGGCCAGCCGCTTCTTGCCGTCGGCATCGAGTTTGGCGCCGGAGCGGACAAAACCCTTCCAGGTCTTTTCCAGGACCCGCAGGGTCTCTGCGTCGAGCTTCAGGCTCTCGCGGCGCTGGTAGAGATCGTCGATGCGGGCAAACAGCCGCTCATTCATCGAAATCGCCGAGAAATGCCTGGACATTTTCGGCGAGATGTCGCGCTCCAGCGCTTGGATCGTCTCGTTGGTGTAGGCGCCGGCGCGGCACCAGAAGATCGACGAGACGCGATCGAGCGCTTCGCCGCCGAGTTCCAGCGCGGCAAGCGTGTTCTCGATGGTCGGCGCATCCTTGTTGCCGGCGATCGCCTCGATCTCGGCCTCGTGCGCCTTCAGCGCCGCGTCGAAGACCGGGGAAAAGTCGCCATCGCCAATGCGCGTGAAATCGGGCAGGCCGAGCGGCCCTTGCCACGCGGTCAGCGGATGGGCGGCGAGGTCGACGGCTTTCGTGGAAGGCATGGACAGTCTTTCGATCGTTGACGGGGAGAGGTTTGGTCGTCCCCGATGTAGGGCGAGGCCTCGCAAGGCGCAACGGCTCGGCCCTCAGGATGGCGTCAGAAGCCGTCGCACGTCTCGGCGATTGCCGCTTGCGAACTGGCGGTGATGCGGTCGTCGGTCACCGCGAAAGTCTCATGCATGAGCTTGTCATTGTTGGGAAAGTCGTAGCAGGCGACCACGGTGGTGACCCCGCCTTCGCTCTTTTCGATCCGATGCCGGATCGCTGCGCCCGCAACCGCACCTTTCCATTCGTCCATCGAGGCGATGAATTCCTGCTTGCTTTGCACGATGCCGAGGTCGTCCAGCTTGATGCGGACATCATCGGCGAGCAGGTCGGACAGTTCGGTGCGGTCGGCGACCAGCAGCGCCGAATACCAGCGGCTGATGAGGGCACGATCATCGGCGCGGGCGGCAATAATCGCTATCAGCAGCGCGGCCGCCGTCAAAGCGGCCGACCTGATGTTTACCACCTTGCGCGCCGCTGTGTTCATCCCAGCTCCGGCCGTTCGAAATCGCCGGTTTCCTTGTTCATCGTCCAGAGTTCGCCGGTCGAGATATCGAACCAGGCCCCATGCAGCGACAGTCGCCCCTTGCCCTCGAGAATCGAGACGCAGGGAAAGGTTCTGAGGTTGGCGATGGAATAGCGGATCGAGATGCGCTCCAGCGCGGTCTGGCGCTCCGACGCGGTCATGAAGGTGCTGGAGGAGACGGTTTCGGCCGCCGGCGCGATCAGGCTCATCCACTTGCCGATGAAGTCGCCCGGCGAAAGCGGCGCGGAATTGGTGTCGAGCGCTGCACGGATGCCGCCACAGCGGCCATGGCCCATGACGACGATGTTCTTGACCTTGAGGCTCTGCACGGCGAATTCAAGCGCCGCCGAGGTCGAATGGAACTCGCCATCGGGAGCATAGGGCGGCACCAGATTGCCGACATTGCGCAGCACGAAGAGTTCGCCGGGCCCGGCGTCGAAGATCGCCTCGGGCGCCGAACGCGAATCGCAGCACGCGACGATCATCGTCTCCGGCGCCTGGCCTTCGCGAGCGAGATCGCGATAGCGCCCGCTCTCTGTGAGATAGCGGCCATTCATGAAATTGCGGTAGCCGGCGAGAAGATGTTCAGGGAGATGGGACATGGGCGGCGTCTGGAGCCTTTCCGGGTTGGATGCGGCAGCTCGTTGCGGTCTAGAGAGGCTCTAGCGGCAAAAGCCGGTCGCGAGCAATGCAGAATTATGAGGGCTGGCTAGAAATGCCATGCATCGAGCGCAACCTTGGCCAACAGCGTTACGCCCAGATGGCGACAGGAATGCCAAAGCTGTCGCGGCCCGGCGGGTCGGGCAGCGGCCGCGCCTCACCGCTGGCGATGCGACCGGCGATCAGCGTCATCGCGGCCGCCTCGAGGAAATCGTCGGCGGCGGCGCCCCGCGGTGGCGGCTGGTCGAGAAAGGCCGTGTCATAGCCATGCCGGCAAAGCAGAGCCTTGCGTTCCGCCATGCCGGCCGGATTGATGCCGCCCTTGATCTTCTTCGGCAGTTGCATGGCCTGATCGCCGTTCAGGCGGCAGAAAGCGACTTCCGGATGCGATTCGAACACGCGGCCGCGCAGATCGGGTCGCGCGATCAGCAGGGCGTCGATCTCGCGGATCTTGGCAAAAATGCCGAACGCCTGGATCGAGACTCCGCGCGGCGGGTCGGATGTGGTCAGGGCCACCTCGCTTGCCCTGATGTGCGCGGCATACCAGGCTTCGATGGTGGTGAAATCATTGGTCTCCGCATAGAGCGTGGCACGGGAGGGGATCGAGAAGACGCTGGATTGGCGCGCCCCGAGCAGCGGCCGCACCAGCGCTTCGGGGCCGCGACCGCCCTTGCCCGAAAAGTCGGGTAGGCCGATCGGCATGTCGACAGCGATGACAGCGTCTTCGGGAAGGGATGCGAGCAGGGCAGTGAAGGTTGCAAAGACACCGACCGACGGTGCCATGCCAAAAGCGCACCGGACGGCGATCCAGCCGGCCTTGCAGCCGTCGACGCCGACAAGCACGGCCTCAGTCGACGTCACGCCCGGCGGCCCCGCCCCGGATGCGTGAGGTGGCGAAGCTGGACCATCGCCATCGGATGCGACAGGCTCTGCGCATCGGTTTCGAGCTGCAGTTCGTCGCCGCCGCGCTTGGCGGTGCGCGCCAGGATCTCGTAGACCGCCGCCGTCGTCGATTGCAGCGCCTTGACCGGCGGCTGGCCGGACAGGATACGTGCCAGATAGACGGCCGCCGTCAGATCGCCCAGGCCATTCGGCGGCTTGTCGATCAGGCGATGTTCGGCGAGCAGCGCCTGGCTGCTATCGAGCAGCAGATTGCCGGTGCCGCCCGTCATCATCGACGGCGCAGAGGTGACCAGCATGGTCGATGGTCCGGCGTGGAGCGCTGCCGCGATCGCCGATTTCAGGTCGGGCAACGCGGCGCCGGCCATCCATTCCAGTTCGTAGCGGTTGGGGGTGGCTATGTCGGCGATCGGCATCAGCCGGTCGCGCATGGCGATGGCTGTCGGCTCGGGCACGTAGAGGCCGCCCGAATCACCCATCACCGGATCGCAGATATAGACGGCGCCGGGTGTCCTTGCCTTCACCGCGGCGACCAGCGAGGCGACGGCCTCGGCCTGGCCGGCCTCGCCGAGATAGCCGGACAACACGGCGCCGACTTCACCCAGCCATGGCGCCCGCTCGAGATCGGCCATCAGCGCCTTGAACTGGTCGAGCGGCGGTACGATCCGTGTTGCCCGTCCATGGCCGGGATGCCAGGGCAGGATGACGGTCGGCACCGCCCAGACCGGGAACCCCAGGGTCTCCAGCGCAAACACGGCGGCACGGTTGCCGACCGAGCCGCGCGCGACATGGCTGGAAATGACGATGACCGCACGCGGCGCGTCGGTTTGTTCGGCGCTCATTGTCGTTTGATTCCTAACTGCCCCGGATGACGTAAAGCACGAGCCAGACCATCAGGCCCAGCGCCAGCAGCAGGCCCAGCGTGCGGCCAAAGCGGGTGCCCCAAACTTCGATCGGATCGGCGCGATCGGCATCGGCCGCGGTGACGTGATCGCGCATGCCTTTCGCGGCCCGCCCCGCAAACGAGTCGCCCGCCGGATTCGTCTCGTGCGCGATGCGCTCGAGGATACGGCGCGATTCCTTCTCGCTGTCCTGGCGCTCCGCCATGATGATGTCCCGTTTTGTGGACCTTATCGCGTTCGTACGGCCAATCACAGACCCTTGCAGCGGCATCGGGCATGGCAGGCGAGGGGCTGCCGGCCCGGGCGGTTTTCTTGCGCGCTGATTGTGGTAATGCTTCGCGTGCAACTTCTACCGAGGGACCCCATCATGTTTGCCCAGCGCCTTGCCTCGCCGTCCATTTTCCGCACGCTGCCCGCCTTCCTGATGATGGCGATCGTGCTGCCGCTGCTTGCCGGCTGCGGCTACAACACCATCCCCACAGCGGAAGAAAACGCCAGGGCGGCGTGGAGCGAGGTGCTGAACCAGTATCAGCGCCGCGCCGACCTCATCCCCAACCTGGTCGAGACGGTGAAGGGTTATGCCTCGCACGAAAAGGATACGCTCGACGCGGTGGTCGAGGCGCGCGCCAAGGCAACGCAGATCACGGTAACACCGGAAACGCTGAAGGATCCCGAAGCCCTCAAGAAGTTTCAGGATGCCCAGGCGGGGCTGACCAGCGCGCTGTCGCGGCTGATCGCGGTCTCGGAGGCCTATCCCGACCTCAAGGCCAATCAGAATTTCCTGGCGCTGCAAGCCCAGCTCGAAGGCACCGAAAACCGCATCGCGGTGTCGCGGCG
>NZ_RZQY01000516.1:0-4393 GCF_003998575.1 Mesorhizobium sp. M7A.F.Ca.CA.001.10.2.1
CGCCTGGAGCTTGTGGGAAGGCGAAACGATCACGCTTTTGCCCGAGCCGGAGACCAGCGGACCATTTGGGCAGGACGACTATGCCATCGCCTTTGCCCGCATCGAGAACCACTATTTCGTCCATGCCGGCTGGCTGGAGGAAGGGCAGTTGCTGCGCGACGCGCACAAGCTGGCTGACATTCCCGGCACCATCGTCCATGGCCGCTACGACATGCCGTGCCCGGCGCATTATGCCTGGGCGCTGCACAAGGCCTGGCCAAAGGCGGATTTCCACCTGATCGAGGGCGCCGGTCATGCTTATTCGGAGCCGGGGATTTTGGATCGGCTGATCCGCGCGACGGACAAGTTTGCAGGCAAATGACCATGACCCGCGAGCGCCTCTATCTCTTCGACACCACATTGCGCGATGGCCAGCAGACCCCTGGCATCGACTTTTCCGTCGAGGACAAGATCGCCATCGCGAAACTGCTCGATGCTTTTGGCCTCGACTATGTCGAAGGTGGCTATCCCGGCGCCAATCCGACCGACACCGCCTTCTTCCAGGAGAAACGTACGTCGCGCGCCAAATTCGTCGCCTTCGGCATGACCAAACGGGCTGGGGCGTCGGCTTCCAACGATCCCGGCCTTGCGTCACTCGTGCAATCCAAGTCGGATGCCATCTGCTTCGTCGCCAAGAGTTGGGACTACCATGTCCGTGTCGCGCTCGGCTGCACCAATGAGGAGAACCTCGACGCCATCAAGGCCTCCGTCGAGGCGGCGATCGCCGCCGGCAAGGAGGCGTTGGTCGACTGCGAGCATTTTTTCGACGGCTTCAAGGCCAATCCCGATTATGCGCTGGCCTGCGCCAGGACCGCCTATGATGCCGGCGCGCGCTGGGTGGTGCTGTGTGACACCAATGGCGGCACGCAGCCATCGGAAGTCCGCGCCATCGTCGAGAAGGTTATTTTATCAGGTATTTCGGGCGATCATCTCGGCATCCATGCCCATGACGACACCGGCCAGGCGGTCGCCAATTCGCTTGCCGCGGTCGAGGCCGGCGTGCGCCAGATCCAAGGCACACTCAATGGCATCGGCGAGCGCTGCGGCAACGCCAATTTGATCTCGATCGTGCCTACGCTGGCGTTGAAACCGGCCTTCGCCGATCGTTTCGACACCGGTATTTCGGCTGAGGCGCTGACAGGCATTTCCAGGTTGTCCCGCGCCTTCGACGAACTCTTGAACCGCGCCCCGGAAGCGCAAGCGCCCTATGTCGGGGCCTCTGCTTTCGCCACCAAGGCGGGCATCCATGCCTCCGCGCTGGCCAAGGAGCCGGCGACCTATGAGCATGTACCCCCGGAAACGGTCGGTAACCGCCGCCGCGTCATGGTTTCGGACCAGGGCGGGAAGGCCAATTTCCTCGCCGAGTTGAGGCGGCGCGGCATCGAGGTGCCGAAGGACGATCACCGGCTCGACGCGCTGATATCAGTGGTCAAGGAGCGCGAGGCCGAGGGCTACGCCTATGAGGGCGCCGATGCCAGCTTCGAGCTCCTGGCACGCAAGATGCTGCACGGCCTGCCGGAGTTCTTCAACGTCACCTCGTTCCGCTGCATGGTCGAGCGCCGCTTCGACGCCAACGGCCAGCTGAAGACGGTCTCCGAAGCGATCGTCAAGGTGGTGGTCGACGGCGAGGAGAAGATGTCGGTGGCCGAGGGGCATGGCCCGGTCAACGCACTCGACATCGCGCTGCGCAAGGACCTCGGCAAATTTCAGGGCGAGATCGCCGACATGGAGTTGGCCGACTTCAAGGTGCGTATCCTCAATGGCGGCACCGAGGCGATCACCCGCGTTCTGATCGAATCGCATGACGGCACCGGCGCGCGCTGGTGGACGGTCGGCGTTTCCGAAAACATTATCGACGCCTCGTTCCAGGCGCTGATGGATTCCATCGTCTACAAGCTGATGAAGAACCGCGAGATGGCCGGACTGGTGGCCGCCGAATAGGGTTGAACCATCAGCGAAAGTCCATTGATCCATCAGAACTTTGCGATGGTCTTGCCAAGGTGACTGGGCCATAGCGTTGGCCCATGGCCACTGAAGCAATTACCCTGGACGCGGATTCCAAGGCCCGGCGCGGCTTTCTGCTGGCGCTCGGCGCCTATCTGCTGTGGGGATTGCTGCCCTTCTACATGAAGGCGGTCGCTCATCTGCCGCTCGCCGAAGTCATTGCCCATCGCATCGTCTGGTCGGTGCCGATCGCCGCCGCCGTTCTGATCTGGGCCGGCCGCATGGCGGATTTCAAGGCGGCACTGCGCTCGCCGCGCACCATCGCCATGGCCGCGCTGACGGCGGCGCTGATCTCGGTCAACTGGGGCATCTATGTCTGGGCGATCGCTGTCGACCGCACCGTCGAAACCGCGCTCGGCTACTACATCAATCCACTGGTCAACGTCGTCGTCGGCGCGCTGCTGCTTGGCGAGCGGCTCGACCGGCTGCAGATCGCGGCGGTGGTGCTGGCGGCCGTCGCAGTCGCCGTGCTGACCGTCGAGGGCGGCAAGCTGCCCTGGGTGTCGCTGGCGCTGGCGTTTTCCTTCGCCGCCTACGCCTTCTTCCGCAAGACGCTGCCGATCGGACCGAGCCAGGGATTTTTGCTCGAAGTCCTTCTGCTGTCGGTGCCGGCGCTTGGCTACATCGTCTATCTCATCGCGACCGAACAGGACCACATCTTATCCAGCAGTGGCACCGATACGGCATTGCTGATCGGCTGCGGTCCGGTCACATCGATCCCGCTGCTGCTGTTTGCGTTCGGCGCGAGGCTGCTGCGGCTGTCCACCATCGGCATCATGCAGTACATCGCGCCGACCATTGTGTTTCTGATCGCCGTGCTGATCTTCGACGAGCCTTTCGGCACCACCCAGGCGATTGCCTTTGGCCTGATCTGGACAGCGCTCGCGATGTATTCCTGGTCGATGTTCCGTGGCCGCGAGATCCGGCCGGCGGTGCCGGCTGCAAGGTAAGGATCCCCTATGTACCTGCTGCATATCGCCAACAAAAATTATTCCTCATGGTCGCTGCGGCCTTGGGTGTTGATGCGAGAGCTGAACATCCCGTTCGAGGAACGGCTGACGCCATTCCCGACCGCATCGAGTTGGGATCTGTACCGGCCCTTCTCGCCGAGCGGCCGCGTGCCGTGCCTGATCGACGATGGCTGGGCGGTCTGGGATTCGCTGGCCATCGTCGAATATCTGGCCGAACGCCACCATGGCGTGTGGCCTGTCGAGGCCAAGGCGCGCGCCTGGGCACGCTCGGCCGCCGCCGAGATGCATTCGAGCTTCACCGCATTGCGCGGGGCATGCCCGATGAGTTGCGGCGTGCGCGTAAAGCCATTCCCGATGTCCGATGCGCTGAAGCAGGACATCTTTCGCCTCGGCGATCTCTGGAACGATGGCCTTGCCCGTTTCGGCGGGCCGTTTCTGGCCGGCGCTCATTTTACCGCCGTCGACGCTTTCTTTGCCCCGGTGGCGTTCCGCGCCCAGTCCTATGGGCTCTCCTTCGAGGGTGCGGCTGCAGCCTATCCAGCGCAATTGCTTGCCCTGCCGGCGATGCGCGAATGGTATGCGGCTGGCTTGGCCGAGACCTGGCGCGAGCCCGACCACGAAGCGGAAGCCGCCGCCGCCGGCACCGTCATCGAGGATCTTCGCGCCTCGGCGTGAAAGTCGCCGGGCGGGCGTTACATCTGTCCGAGCCGCCTGACAAAGAGATAGGTCGCGCCCGCGATCACCATCGCTACCGCCGTCACCACCCAGAAGCCCATTGGCGTGTCGACCAGCGGCAAGCCGCCGACATTCATGCCGAACAGGCCCGAGATGATGGTCATTGGCAACAGCACCGCCGTCATCACCGACAGTACGTACAGCAGCCGGTTCGACTGCGTCGTCAGCTTGGCCATAAGCTCGTCCTGCAACAGCCGGGCGCGTGCCTGCAATTGTTCGCCATCATAGTGCAGCGTCTGCGCCCTGTGCGAAAGACGCGCGGCCATGTCGTTGATGCTGTCGGGCAGGTCGTTACGGTGCGAGTGGTCGAGATGGCGAAACAGATTGGTCAACGTCGCCATCTGCCTGTGGATCACAACCAGATGCCGGCGCGCGTCGACGAGGGATTGCCGTTCATTGTGCCATGCGTCGCAGACGATGCGATCCTCGATCCCGTCGAGGCTGTCGCCGAGTGCCGCAAGTTCAGCCACCATGCCGTCAAAAGACTGGCCGACAACCGCCTCGATCAACTCGGCCGGCGAGCGGAACTTGCGCGATCCATTCTCGATCGCCTTGCGGATGTTGTCGACCGACTGCAGCGGTTGCTTGCGGGCGCCGACCAGCATCGTGTCGTTGAGCGCGAAGCGGAAATGGCCAAGCCCGCC
>NZ_RZQY01000517.1:0-4387 GCF_003998575.1 Mesorhizobium sp. M7A.F.Ca.CA.001.10.2.1
ATGGTGGCGCGGGTTCGCACGGTCGCTTTCCAGGGCATCGAGGCCGTGCCGGTCGACGTGCAGGTGATGATCGCGCCCGGCAAGGTCAACATGCACATCGTCGGCCTGGGCGACAAGGCGGTGGCCGAAAGTCGCGAGCGGGTGCAGGCCGCGAGGCAGCCGAATGCAAAAACTACTTGGCAAATGTCGGGTACGCTTCCGTCAAAACGTCAAAGGGTCTAGTGCCCACAGCGAGTGGTTTGCGATTGATCCCCCGCGATCGCCAGTGTTGCCACTATCCAAGTCATAGGCGACCTGTGTATTGCTCAAGAACTAGTGCCGCCTCTTTTGTGTTCCCGTTCTGAATTTGGGGGAAGAATGTCAAAGACTGGGTTAGCTGTACTTA
Source organism: Mesorhizobium sp. M7A.F.Ca.CA.001.10.2.1 (assembly GCF_003998575.1). NCBI lineage: Bacteria > Pseudomonadati > Pseudomonadota > Alphaproteobacteria > Hyphomicrobiales > Phyllobacteriaceae > Mesorhizobium > Mesorhizobium sp. M7A.F.Ca.CA.001.10.2.1. Next base: position 386 of record NZ_RZQY01000517.1, read on the forward strand.
AAGAGGCGGCGAACAAAGGGAAACTGGTAGCTATCATGGGTACGGGCGTCAGTCGCGCCCTAGCGGCCGCTGAAGCTCCACATCACAGTTGGCGAGGCCTGATCGAGACGGGCTTGTCATATGCACGCGCACGAGGCCGCATCACCCAGGATCAAGAACGGCGTTGGGCCCGGACCCTCGGCTCCGATGACATCGATGACATGTTGGCAGCCGCCGAATTTGTTACTCAAAAGCTTCAAGGTGCGGATAAGCTTTTGTATGAACGCTGGCTACAAGAGTTATTTTTTGGAGAGAAATGCGGTACCGGCAAGATGGCTGAAGCTATCCGCTCACTCAGAGACGCAAATATACCGTTGGCTACGCTAAATTACGACACGTTACTTGAACAGGCGACTGACCTTCCAGGAATTACACTATCTGACACCTCGCAGGTAGTTAGTTGGATGCAGCGAGATCATCCAGGCATTTTGCATCTTCATGGCAAATGGGACGTTCCCGGTTCCTGCATTCTTGGTATTCGCGACTATACCGCAACACTAACTAGCGAAGTGCGATCCCTCATCCAGCGATCTTTGTCTTCATTCGGTCAGCTTCTTTTTGTTGGATGTGGCGACACTTTTTCCGACCCAAACTTTAGTGCGCTAATAAATTGGTGCCGCACGAACATTGGTGGTGCCCCACCGCTCCACTATGCATTCGTTACAGAGAAGGACTACGGCCCGCGCAAGAAGGATCAAGCTTGGCAGGGGTTCGTCGACCCTATCTCGTACCCTAACCATGCCGATCTGCCAGCCAAACTCTTGGAAATCGTCGCCGACGTTCAGGCTGCAAAGAGGAAACCCAAGCGCACCTCAAGTTCTCTAATTGACGAAGCGCAATGCCTTGATGCCTATCGCACCTTCCTCATTCGTGACTGCGGTCAAATGACGATAGAGGGGGTGCGTGCCGATATGGACACCGCACAGCGGAAGTTTGATCTCGAACGCTTATTTGTTCCGTTGGACGTGGTGCCTATTCCACCTGAATTTCCGCTGACCGACCCCAAGCGAGAACAAAAGCTATCTGAGTGGCAGGAGTCTGATGGGCGAGGCAAAACGTTTGGTGAAGCGTTCAGAGATAATAGGCGAATTGCGCTCTTGGCATTTCCAGGGGGCGGCAAGACACTGCTCCTGAAACGTTTGGCTGTTGCTTACGCCGAACCGAAACGACGAAAGCTGAGCAGAGACCAACTGCCCGATGTGACGCTTTTTCCGGTGATGATTCGCTGTCGAGAGTGGAGAGACCACATCCAAAAACCAATCCCAACAATTCTTAACGAGTTATCACAGATCACCGGGCAAACGAACTTGTCCAACTTCTGGGATGCCATTGTTCCGATGCTTCGTCGGGGAAATATTATATTATTGGTAGATGGCTTAGACGAAATCCACGTTGATGCCCATAGGACTACCTTTGTCGAACACCTTGAGCGTTTCCTAGAAGACTATCCGAAGATCCGACTTGTCGTAACCAGCAGAGAAGCAGGCTTTGCACTCATTGCTCCTACGCTTGCGCGGTTCTGCCAACGCTGGCGCGTGGCGCCCCTTAGCGAAGAGGCTATAGCATTACTTTGCGATTATTGGCACAAGCTCATGGCTGGCGACAAACCAGAAGCCTTGGCCGAGGCCGCCGAAACAACTGCTAGGATCATGCAATCCAGTGCTTTGCGCAGACTAGCGGAAAACCCGCTGCTTCTGACTATGTTGTTGGTTGTCAAGCACGGAGCAGGACGACTCCCGCCCGACAGAGTGAGCTTGTATGACAGGGCGGTGGAGGTTCTCCTCGATACTTGGAATATCAAGGGTCACGAGGCGCTCAACGTCAAGGAAGCAGTTCCGCAACTCGCCTACGTCGCGTTTGAGCTACATAAGCAGGGCAAGCAAACGGCCACAGAACATGAACTCATCAAGTTATTAGAAGCCGCGCGGAAGTACGTGCCCCAAATCACGAGATACGCAAGGGACACGCCGCACGACTTCGTTAAGCGCGTTGAGCTGAGGTCCAGTCTCCTCGTTGAAGCCGGGCTTCAGAAAGACGGGCACAAAACGGTCCCATTTTATCAGTTTCGACATTTGACATTCCAGGAATATCTAGCCGCAGTTGCCGCAGTTGAGGGCCACTATAGGGGTTACACGAGCAGAGACACACCGCTGACCCCTTTGAATCGCTATCTCGAAGGGGAGGAATGGAAAGAAGTCGTACCTATGGCTGCAGTCCTTGCTCGCAAGCAAGCAGAGCCGCTGTTGGTGAGATTGAACACACTGGCTCAAAAGGCCATCGCCAACAGGATTCGCTCCGACGATGATATGGGGCCTATTAAATTAGAAAATGCAGTCCAGCTACTATTAACGAGCCTTGCGGAAGAAGCCGAAGCGTCCCCCGATACCCTCAGTAAAAGTTTGGAAGTTCTTGCACTCCTCGCCAAAGGTTGCCGGGATGATTCCGATCTGTGGAGAACTCTGGCAATAGGACCGTATGGTATCGAGTTTGAGGAGAAAGCTTGGCAACTGTACACACAAGGCTTCCAACCCGAGTCGCTGTGGCTGAGGAATACTTACGCGGTTATCGCAGCTATGCGGCTACACAATCGGCATGCAGTTGCGGCTGATGCCCATCGAGAAGTGATGGATTGCCTTCAAAAAGGCACCCACAGCGAAGAAATCCGCAGAAATTTTCTTGCTATTTCGGGAGATATATGGAGTTCGACACATGAGACGCTAAATATCTGGTCCGACAACGACACAGCAACCTTGGTAGAGCAATATATTTTGTCCAAAGATTCCGATAATACGGAGGCAGCGCTTTGGGCCAGAGCCCTTCTACACGATCGTGAGACAACAATCAGACCAAAGGTAGGTACTTTGGAACTTGTTGCTAACTTATACTTCTTAGACGGCTCTATAGCGAGTCTTGCCGGCTTCTTTTTGGGAAGGGTGGTCGGGTTTCCGCGGGCGTATTGGAAGCCGCAGTTTGATGCCGATCAGAAAGAGCGCATCGTCGGTATACTAGAGTCAGACCGCGTAGACGGTCGCGATCGCAGCTTGTGGCATGGCGCGCTCGTTTTGAGCTATTACGCCCGTGGCGTTGTCGATGATAGCAAACTAGGGTCATTGCTAGAGCAAATGAAGGATCGTTCTGACGTGGCCAATCTGATGACGTCACTCCTCGCTGGGAAGTCGAGAGAAGGTTCGATGAGAGTGAGGCGCCCGAGCGTAACGTTGTGACTGCCTTCGGGGCAGTTCGGAGCTGTATAGAACCCGACCACGAGCGCGAAGAAGGCTAGGCTTAATTCAGAGCAATCGGTCAACGGCGAGCTCAGCCCAAAATGCCCTTGGACGTGGCTGCCGCAATCAATTCGATTGACATGACCACGGGCCCATAGTGGTTCGTTGGCATGTCCAATGACAAGAATAACCTCCTCGAATCTTGGATGCTCCAGCGCTTGAAACAAGTCGAGGCTGCGCTGGCGCATCGTGAGTGGCTTGTCGATGGACAGTTTTCCGCCGCCGATATCTTAATGACGGACGTACTTTGGATACCCATGGTCATGGCTGCCGGCAGTTTTCCGACAACATGATGTTACGTCGATCCATCCTGCGACGGCTAGACGGTGCATTTTGCAGCGGGCGACAAGTCCGTGGCAATCTGTGGCAGGGCGCAATGTCTGGTCGGAGATCAACCTGCGTTTCAGGTTGATCGGAATAGCATTTATAGCTGCGGTGGTTTTGTTCCTGTATTGTTCTTGATTATCCCAGAAATCTATGTTTGTGTTGGGCGATGTCGTTGGCCGCCTAGCCGTGTAGGCTTAGGCACGCAGCATATCCGGGGGCATAGAAATGGTGGCGCGGGTTCGCACGGTCGCTTTTCAGGGCATCGAGGCCGTGCCGGTCGACGTGCAGGTGATGATCGCGCCCGGCAAGGTCAACATGCACATCGTCGGCCTGGGCGACAAGGCGGTGGCCG
>NZ_RZQY01000518.1:0-4378 GCF_003998575.1 Mesorhizobium sp. M7A.F.Ca.CA.001.10.2.1
ACCGCGCGGTGCGCCAGCCGCGATACCTGCGTCGTGGCTTTGCGGCGCGCGCTCAAGACTACTCCGCCGCCTGCAAAGACGCGATGCGCCGGCTCTGCTTGGCTTGCTCGTCATAGTCGCGCTGCCATTCCGACGGTCCGTTGGAGGCGCCGACCTGCACCGCCGTCACCTTGTATTCCGGACAATTGGTCGCCCAGTCGGAGAAGTCGGTGGTGATGACGTTGGCCTGCGTGTCCGGATGATGGAACGTCGTGTAGACCACGCCGGGCGACACCCGGTCGGTGATCAGCGCGCGCAGCGTCGTCTCGCCCGATCGGCTGGTCAGCCGGACCCAGTCGCCGTCGCGCAAACCGCGGTTCTCGGCATCGTGCGGATGGATCTCCAGCCGGTCCTCCGAGTGCCACATGCTGTTGTCGGTGCGCCTGGTCTGCGCGCCGACATTGTACTGTGACAGGATGCGGCCGGTGGTGAGCAGCAGCGGGAAGCGCGGTCCCGTCCTTTCGTCCGTCGCCACATATTCGGTCCGGATGAACTTGCCCTTGCCGCGCACGAACCCGTCAATATGCATGATCGGGGTGCCGAGCGGCGCCTTCTCGTTGCAGGGCCATTGCACGGATCCGACACGGTCGAGCAACTCGAAGGAGACGCCGGCGAAGCTCGGCGTGGTCATCGCGATCTCGTCCATGATCTCGGAGGGATGCTGATAGTTCCAGTCCAGCCCGATCGCGCGGGCAAGCTCCTGCGTCGCCTCCCAATCGGCGTAGCGCGCCTTCGGCTCAAGAACCTTGCGCACCATGTTGATGCGGCGCTCGGCGTTGGTGAAGGTGCCGTCCTTCTCCAGGAAAGTCGAGCCCGGCAGGAAGACATGCGCGTAGTTCGCCGTCTCGTTGAGGAACAGGTCGTGCACGACGACGCATTCCATCGCGGCAAGGCCGGCGGCGACATGCTTGGTGTCGGGATCGGACTGCAGAATGTCCTCGCCCTGGATGTAGATGCCCTTGAAGCTGCCGTCGACGGCGGCGTCGAGCATGTTGGGGATGCGCAGGCCGGGTTCGTCGTCCAGCTTCACGCCCCACAAGGTCTCATAGATATCGCGCACGGCTTCGCCGGAGATGTGGCGATAGCCCGGCAGTTCGTGCGGGAAGGAGCCCATGTCGCAGGAGCCCTGCACGTTGTTCTGGCCGCGCAGTGGGTTCACGCCGACGCCGGGCCGGCCGATATTGCCGGTGGCCATGGCGAGATTGGCGATTGCCATCACAGTGGTCGAGCCCTGGCTGTGTTCCGTCACGCCGAGGCCGTAATAGATCGCGCCGTTGCCGCCGGTGGCGTAGAGCCGCGCAGCGCCCCGGATCAGCTCTGGATCGACGCCGGACAATTTGCCGACGGTTTCGGGGCTGTTTTCCGGCAAGGCTACGAACGATGCCCAATCCTGGAACTCCGTCCAGTCGCAGCGTTCGCGGATGAAGGCTTCGTCGAACAGGCCCTCGGTGACGATCACATGCGCCAGCGCCGTCAGCACGGCCACATTGGTGCCGGGCTTCAGCGGCAGGTGATAATCCGCTTCGATATGGGCCGACTTGACCATCTCGGTGCGGCGCGGATCGAGCACGATCAGCTTGGCGCCCTGGCGCAGCCGCTTCTTCAGCCGCGAGGCGAACACCGGGTGAGCGGAAGCCGGATTGGCGCCGATGATGACGGCGACGTCGGTGAAGTCGACGGAATCGAAATCCTGCGTGCCGGCCGAGGTGCCATAGGTCTGGCCGAGCCCGTAGCCCGTCGGCGAATGGCAGACGCGTGCGCAGGTGTCGACATTGTTGTTGCGGAAACCCTGCCGCACCATCTTCTGGACGAGATAGGTTTCCTCGTTGGTGCAGCGCGACGAGGTGATGCCGCCGATCGCAGTGCGTCCGTACTGGTACTGGATGCGGCGGAATTCCTTGGCCGTATGGGCGATCGCCTCTTCCCAGCTCACCTCGCGCCACGGGTCGGTGACCTTTTCGCGGATCATCGGCGACAGGATGCGGTCCTTGTGGGTGGCGTAGCCATAGGCGAAACGGCCCTTGACGCAGGAATGGCCGTGGTTCGCCTTCCCCTCCTTATAGGGCATCATGCGAACGACTTCGTCACCCTTCACCTCGGCCTTGAACGAGCAGCCGACGCCGCAATAGGCGCAGGTGGTAACAGCCGAGCGCTCCGGCAGGCCCTTGGCAAGCACCGTCTTCTCGCGCAGCGCATCGGTCGGACAGGCCTGCACGCAGGCGCCGCAGGACACGCATTCCGAATCGATGAACGCCTCGTGCATCCCCGCCGAAACCCGGGATTCGAAGCCTCGTCCCTCGATGGTCAGCGCGAAGGTGCCCTGCACCTCTTCGCAGGCCCGCACGCAGCGCGAGCAGACGATGCATTGCGAGGCATCATAGGTGAAATAGGGGTTGGATTCATCGCGGGCGATGTAGTCGACCGCCAGCGAGCCATGGCCGGGCGCCACGCCACCTTCCGGCTTGACGTGGTTGCGGCCTTCGATGCCGTAGCGGTTCTCGGTCAGGCCGATCGACTTCGCCACCGCATCGAACTCGCTCGCGCCGGTTCCGGCCTGTTCGTTCCAGCCGGTCGGATGATCGGAGACGTAGAGCTCCATGACGCCGCGGCGAATGGCATCGAGCCGCTCGGTCTGCGTGCGCACGATCATGCCTTCGCCGACGGGCGTCGTGCACGATGCCGGCGTGCCGCCGCGTCCTTCGATCTCGACAAGGCAGACACGGCACGAACCGAAGGAGTCCAGCATGTCGGTGGCGCAAAGCTTCGGGATCTCGACCCCGCCTTCCATCGCGGCACGCATGATCGAGGTGCCTTCCGGCACGGTGATGCTGCGACCGTCGACGTTCAGCGTGACCTGCTTCTGCGCCTTCGATTGCGGGGTTCCGTAGTCGATCTCTTCGACGAGGGAGGGGAAGTCGGCCTTGATGTTCATCTGCCAGCTCCTATTCGGCAGCCACGCGCACGGGCGCTGGCTTGAAGTCGTCGGGGAAATGGGTAATCGAGCTCATCACGGGATAGGGCGTGAAGCCGCCCAGCGCGCAGAGCGAACCGAACTTCATCGTGTTGCAGAGGTCGGTGACCAGAGCGAGGTTCTTCTCCGGCTCGATGCCCGCGACTATTCTGTCGATGGTCTCGACACCGCGCGTCGAGCCGATGCGGCAGGGCGTGCACTTGCCGCAGCTTTCGATGGCGCAGAACTCCATGGCAAAGCGCGCCTGTTTCAGCATATCGGCGGTGTCGTCGAACACCACGATGCCGGCATGGCCGATCAGCCCGTCCTTTGCCGCGAAGGCTTCATAATCGAACGGCGTGTCGAACAGCGCGCGCGGGAAGTAGGCGCCGAGCGGCCCGCCGACCTGCACCGCCTTGACCGGTCGCCCCGTGGCCGTGCCGCCGCCGATCTCGTCGACGATCTCGCCCAGCGTCATGCCGAAAGCGGCTTCGAACAGGCCGGCATATTTGACGTTGCCGGCGATCTGGATCGGGATCGTGCCGCGCGAGCGGCCCATGCCGAAATCCTTGTAGTAGGCCGCACCCTTGTCCATGATGACAGGCACCGAGGCCAGCGAGATGACATTGTTGATCACCGTCGGCTTGCCGAACAGCCCCTTATGCGCCGGCAGCGGCGGCTTTGCGCGCACCATGCCGCGCTTGCCCTCGAGCGAATCGAGCAGCGCCGTCTCCTCCCCGCAGACATAGGCTCCGGCGCCGACCCGGATCTCCATGTCGAACGCGTAAGGTGAACCCAGCACGCTGGCGCCAAGAACGCCGGCCTTGCGGGCGACCTCGACGGCCTTGTTCATCACCGCCACCGCATGCGGATATTCCGAGCGGACATAGACAAAGCCCTTGGTCGCGCCCGTGGCTATACCGGCGATCGTCATGCCTTCGATCAGCACAAACGGATCGCCCTCCATTATCATGCGGTCGGCGAAGGTGCCTGAATCGCCTTCGTCGGCGTTGCAGACGATGTATTTGCGGTCGCCTGCGGTATCGAGCACCGTTTTCCACTTGATGCCGGTCGGGAAGCCGGCGCCGCCGCGCCCGCGCAGGCCCGATTCGGTAACCTGGGCGACGATGTCGGCAGGCGTCAGTGCCAGCGCGTTCGTCAGTCCGTTCAACCCGCCATGCTTCTTGTAGGATTCGAGCGAAAGCGGATCCGTGACGCCGCAGCGCGCGAAGGTCAGCCGCGTCTGCTTGGCGAAGAAGGGGATCTTGTCCGGTGAGCCCAGCCAGCGCTTGTGATGGCCGCCGGTGAGAAAGCCGCCGTCGAACAGGCTTTTGACGTCGGACGGCTTTACCGGCCCATAGGCGACGCGGCCGTTCGCTGTCGCAACTT
>NZ_RZQY01000519.1:0-4343 GCF_003998575.1 Mesorhizobium sp. M7A.F.Ca.CA.001.10.2.1
GGCCAGAAGGGGTCGGCACGACCGGGCGCCGGCCACTGGAACGGCTCAAGCGTTGCGTAGGTCTCGCCATCAACTCCGCCGTAGACGCCAATATCGAAGTCCCGCACACCATCATTCTCGAACCCCGACAGCGCCGCGTGTTCAGCAAAAACTTCCGCCGGCGTCGCATAGGAAAACGCCTCGCCGAACCCCATCCGCTTGCCCACCTCGGCGACGATCCGCCAGTCGGGCAGCACCTCGCCGGGCAGCTCCAAAAACGCGCGCTGGCGCGACACCCGGCGCTCTGAATTGGTGACGGTGCCGTCCTTCTCGCCCCAGGCGGCGGCGGGCAGCCGGACATGGGCATGGCGGACGGTGTCGGTCCGGGCCAGCACGTCCGACACCACCACGAAAGGGCACGCCTTGATCGCCGCTTCGACGGCATCGGCGTCCGGCATCGAATCGACCGGGTTGGTGGCCATGATCCACAGCGCCTTGATGCGCCCGTCGGCCAGCGCCTGGAACATCTCGACTGCCTTCAGGCCGGGCTTTCCGGCAATGGCCGGCGCGTTCCAGAAGCGCTGCACACGGTCGCGATGGTCGGGGTTTTCGATCTCCATATGGGCGGCGAGCATATTGGCCATGCCGCCGACCTCGCGGCCGCCCATGGCGTTGGGCTGGCCCGTCACCGAAAACGGCCCTGCTCCGGGTTTGCCGATGCGGCCGGTGGCGAGATGGCAGTTGATGATGGCGTTGACCTTGTCGGTGCCGGATGACGACTGGTTCACACCCTGGCTGTAAACCGTCACCGTTTTCGCCGTCGCCGCAAACAGGCTGTAGAAACGGCCAAGCTCGTCCTCGCTCAGGCCGGTGGCGGCGGCGACGCCGGCCAGGTCGAGCGCGGAGGCCGCGAAAAGCGCTTGCCCGAAGCCGGTCGTGTGCGTCGTGATGTAGGCGCGGTCGAGCGCATTGTGCTGGCCGAGATAAGCGAGCAGGCCCGTGAACAAAGCGACGTCGCCATCGGGCGCGATCGCCAGATGCATATCGGCGATGTCAGCGGTCATGGTGCGACGCGGGTCGACCAGGACGATCTTCATCTCCGGCCGCTTTTCCCGGGCAGCCGCGATGCGCTGGTAGAGCACCGGATGGCACCAGGCGAGGTTGGAGCCGACCAGCACGATCAGGTCGGCCAGTTCCAGATCCTCGTAGGTTCCTGGCACGGTGTCGGAGCCGAAAGCGCGGCGGTGGCCGGCGACCGAGGAGGCCATGCACAGGCGCGAATTGGTGTCGATGTTGGCCGAGCCGACAAAACCCTTCATCAGTTTGTTGGCGACATAATAGTCCTCGGTCAGCAACTGGCCGGAGACATAGAAGGCGACCGCATCGGGCCCATGGTGGGCGATGGTCTGCGAGAAGGTCGAAGCGACCAGGTCGAGCGCCTCGTCCCAGCCGGCGCGGCGACCATGGATCTCCGGATGAAGCAGCCTGCCGCCGAGATCGATGGTCTCGGCCAGTGCCGAGCCCTTGGAGCAGAGCCGACCGAAATTGGCCGGATGGTTGGGGTCGCCGCGCACGGACACCTGCCCGTCCGCGGCGACCTTCGCCAGCACGCCGCAGCCCACCCCGCAATAGGGGCAGGTGGTCCTCACCTCGCGCGCTTCCTCAATCTCCATGGTTCAGGCCGCGCGGCTGGCCAGCGCTTCCAGCGCGATGAACAGACGTTCGCCTTCGACCCGCACCGGAATGGTGCGCACCGCGCCCTCGTCGGCGCCGAGCGCTTTGCCCGTCTCCAGCGAAATCACCCAGTTGTGCAAGGGACAGGTCACCGCCGCACCGTGCACGATGCCCTGGCTGAGCGGTCCACCCTTGTGCGGGCAATGGTCGTCGATGGCATAGACCTGATCATCGGCGGTGCGGAAGACGGCGATCTTGCCTTCCGGGGTGGCGACGCAGCGCGCGCCGCGGCGGGGGATGTCGGCGATAGAGCCGATGGCGATCCAGTTCATGATTGTCACTCCGCCGCCTGCGCAAACCCGACCGAGGCCATCGGCCGGAATTCGTGCTTGTCCTTGCCGGAAACGCGTTCCGACCACGGATCGACCTGGGCGAATTTCTGGCTGAAGACGAAGCGGTCGTAATAAGCCTTGCGCTTCTCGCCATCGTCCATGATCTGACGCTTGATCTCGGGGATGCCGATGCGTTTGGCCCATTTGTAGATGCGCTCGAGATAGCGACCCTGCTCGCGATACATCTGCGTCAGCGCCACGATATGCTCCAGCGCCTCATCCTCGGTCTTGACCAGGCCCAGCACCTCGGTGCCCTTGATGTCGAGGCCGGCCGCGCCGGCGAAATGGATCTCGTAGCCGGAGTCGACGCAGATCACGCCGACATCCTTGCAGGTCGCCTCGGCACAGTTGCGCGGACAGCCCGACACCGCCATCTTGACCTTGGCCGGCGTCCACGAGCCCCACATGAATTTTTCGATGCGGACGCCAAACCCTGTCGAATCCTGCGTGCCGAAGCGGCACCAGTCCGAGCCGACGCAGGTCTTCACCGTGCGCAACCCCTTGGCATAGGCGTGGCCGGAGACGAAGCCGGCCTGACCGAGATCGGCCCATACCGCCGGCAGGTCCTCCTTGCGGATGCCGAGCATGTCGATGCGCTGGCCGCCGGTGACCTTGACCATCGGGATTTCGAACTTGTCGACGACGTCGGCGATGGCGCGCAGCTCCGCCGCGTTGGTGACGCCGCCCCACATGCGCGGCACCACCGAATAGGTGCCGTCCTTCTGGATGTTGGCGTGGACGCGCTCGTTGATGAAGCGCGACTGGTAGTCGTCGGCGTACTCGTCCGGCCAGTCGCAGACGAGATAATAGTTGAGCGCCGGCCGGCATTTGGCGCAGCCGCAGGAGGTCGTCCACTCCAGTTCCTGCATGACGGCGGGAATGGTCTTCAGGCCCTTGGCGATGATCAGCCGGCGCACCTCGTCATGGCCGAGCGTCGTGCAGCCGCACATCGGCTGCACCGCCGCCGGATTGTATTTGTCGCCGATGGTCAGCACCATCAGCTTCTCGACCAGCCCGGTGCAGGAGCCGCAGGAGGCTGACGCCTTGGTGTGGGCACGCACGTCGTCGAGCGAGGTCAGGCCCTTCCCCGTAATCGCGCCAGTGATCTTTCCCTTGCAAACGCCGTTGCAGCCGCAGATTTCCGCATCATCCGGCAAGGCTGCAACGGCCGCCATAGGGTCCAGCGGGGCACCCCCCTGGTAGGACTGGCCGAAGATGAGCGTGTCGCGCATTTCGGAAATATCGGTCTGCTTCTTCTTGAGGTCGTTGAACCAGGCTCCATCAGCCGTCTCGCCATAGAGCACGGTACCGATGATGCGGTCGTCCTTCAGGACGAGGCGCTTGTAGACGCCGGCGGCCGCATCGCGCAGCACGATCTCCTGGCGGTCCTCGCCCTCGGCGAAGTCGCCGAGCGAGAACAGGTCGATGCCGGTGACCTTGAGCTTGGTCGGCGTGTCCATATGGACGAAGGCCGCCGCCTCGTTGCCGGCCAGCTGGCTGGCTGTGACCCGCGCCATCTCGTAGAGCGGTGCGACGAGGCCATAGACCTGGCCGTTGACCTCGGCACATTCGCCGAGCGCGTAGATGTCGGGATCGTTGCTGCGCATGCCGGCGTCGACGACGATGCCCCTGTTGACAGCGATGCCGGCCTGTTTCGCCAGCGCCGAATTCGGCCTGATGCCGACGGCCATCACCACAAGCGTTGCTGGGATAATGGTGCCGTCAGCAAGCTCCACCTGCCCGACCTTGCCGTTGCCTGTGATCGCCTGTGTGTTGGCCTTGGTGATCACCTTGATGCCGCGCTGCTCCACGGCACGCTGCAGCAGATAGCCGGCCGCGGGATCGAGTTGGCGCTCCATCAGCGTCGGCATGACATGCAGCACGGTGACGTCCATGCCTTGCGCGTTCAGCCCTGCTGCCGCCTCCAGCCCGAGCAGGCCGCCGCCGATGACCACCGCCTTGGCGCGCGACTGGGCGGCAAGCATCATCGCCTGGACGTCATCGAGGTCGCGATAGGTCAGCACGCCCGGCAGATCATGGCCCGGCACCGGAATGATGAACGGCACCGAACCGGTGGCGATGACGAGCTTGTCGTAAGGCTCGGTGACACCATGATCCGAAGTAACGGTCTTTGCCGTCCGGTCGATGGCAATGATCTTGTGGCCCTTGTAGAGGGTGATGTTGTTGGCGATGTACCAGCCGTCGCCGTGGATGATGATCTCCTCATAGGCTTTCTCGCCCGACAGAACCGGCGACAGCATGATGCGGTCGTAATTGACGCGCGGCTCGGCGTTGAAG
>NZ_RZQY01000051.1:0-17598 GCF_003998575.1 Mesorhizobium sp. M7A.F.Ca.CA.001.10.2.1
CTCCATGATGGCGCGGCCCTGTTCCATATTGTTCATGTTGAAAGCGGGCACGCCGTAGCCGTATTCGGCGGCGTGGTCGAGCAATTGTCTCAGTGTTATGCGAGCCACCCAATAGTCTCCCGTATCTGGTTTCAAGCGCAACGTCGCGGGCCGGCCGGTTGCCGGTCGGCCCTTGATGCTTCTGGCGGGATTTCAACGGAACCGCAACCTTCAGAGCTCTTCTCGATCGCAATTCTTGTTGCAGGGCTGAAATCCGGCCGTTTTGGTGACTTAAGCCGCGATCAACTCCCGCGCCGCCAGGATCTGCACGCAGGCATTGGCCGCCTCCTTGCCCTTGATGGTGAAGTGCTCAAAGAAGAAGCGGTGGTGCTCGGCGCTGTCGTGGTAGTTGTGCGGGGTGAGCACCGCCGACAGCACCGGCACGCCGGTCGACAACTGCGCGTTCATCATGCCGTCGAGCACCGCGCTGGCGACGAATTCATGCCGGTAGATGCCGCCATTGACGACAAAAGCGGTGCCGAGGATCGCGGCATAGCGGCCGGTCCCGGCCAGGGTCTTGGCATGCAGGGGGATTTCATAGGCGCCCGGCACGTCGAAGACGTCAACGGTGAAGCGCTCGCCTCCGATGTCAGCCAGTGCCGCTTCGAAGGCCTGCACGCACTGGTCGACGATGTCGGCATGCCAGCGCGCGCGGATAACGGCGATGCGAGTCTTTTCGTAGTCTTTATGGGAATGCTGATTCATGGGCCCATCCTTCCGTTTCGAACCAGAATCAGGACGCACGATACGGATTAAGCCCGCGAAGAGCGGGCCGGCTTCCGTTTCGTTCTCTTCCATCCGGACTCTAACCGTCGGCTCCGGAATCACACCGGATCTGCTGACCTTTCCGAAACCGGAAAGCGCTCGCGGGCTTGGGCCCGCGCATGACCCCGAAAACCGGAACGGTTTTCGGAAAGGAATCATGCGCAACTAAGAGTCCTTACCGCCGGTGGGGACTTTCACCCCGCCCTGAGAACATTAACGGCTTTGTATGAAAGGGCAGGGCGCTGCTGTCAACCGTGAGAAGGTTGGGCCAAGTCCGTTCGATTATCGCGTGCGCCACGCCGCCGCCGATGCGGCGATCAGCATCAGCGATGCTGCGACCATTGCGCAGGTGGCAAAACCAAAGCTGGAGTAGAGCGGCCCGAAGCTGGTGGTGCCGACGAAGACCGCGAGGTAAGTCACCGCACTGTTCAGGCCCATGATCGTGCCGCGCCGCGAGGGATCGAGCGCAGACAGGCGCATTACCAGGACATTCAGGCCGAAATGATTGGCCAGTCCCCAGATTGCCACCATGGTCAAGGTCAGCCCGAAACTGCCGCTCGTCGCCGCCATCGCGACATAGACGACTGCGACCAGAAGATAGGCGAACGGCATTACGCGCCGCGCACCCAGTCTGTCGATGACGCCGTCGAGCAGAGCAGCCGTCCCGAAGCCTATGCCGTAGGCAAGCGCCGCCAGGCCATTGGCGCTCACCGGCTGTCCCAGCCCGACATGAAGATGGTCGCCGAGATAGCCATAGACGCCGTAGAACGAAGTCATGAAGGCCGCGCACGCCACCAGCAGCGGCAGGATTCCGGGAATGCCGAGCGCTTCCAGCGGGGCGGGCGCCGGTCCGGCCTTCCTGATGTCGCTGAGCGACGTCACTGTCAGCCCCATCCATGCAAGGGCCGCAAGCACCGCGACCGCTGCGAAAACGGCGCGCCAATGCACAAGATCGGCAAGCACGGCCGAAAGCGAAACGCCGGCGACCATGCTGAGCGTCCATCCAGTCAGGACGACGCCGATCGTGCCGCTCTCCCTGCCCGGTGGGGCAATGGCTGCGGCGCTGGCATAGATCGCGGGCATGGCGATGCCGGCAGCGATGCCGGCCAGCAGCTGTGCGGAGACCAGCATGGTCACCGTGGGTGCAGCGGCACTTGCGACCAGCGCCAATGCCAACAGCAACAGTGCGCTCTGCAGCATCCTGCGAGCACCGAGCCGGTCGATGTAGCGCGCAAGGAACAGGGCGCTTGCGGAGGTGCCAAGGCCGAACGCTGCCGCCGCAATCATCACGGCCGGCACGCTGGTTCCGAACGACGAGGCGACAGCCGGTGCGATCGGACCCAGCACAAGCGAGTTCGAGCCGATGACAGCGATGCATCCGGTCAGCAGATAGGCAAGCGCCGGGATCGGGGCTCGGGCAGTCAATGGCGCAACTTGATCAATGTTCGACATATCAGCATAATGGCCGTATTCCATTCAGCGGAGAACCCGGAATTTCGCCATGGATGAAGAAACAGATGGCATTCTGCAGAACAGGCCCGCGGCCCGCGATCTCGACGCGACAGACCGAAGAATATTAGGTGTCCTGGTCGATGACGCCACGATCAGCTACGCCGAACTCGGCGATCGCGTCGGCTTGTCGCCACCCGCAGCGCATGAGCGGGTCAAACGGCTCCGTCGCAGCGGCGCCATCCGCAACACAGTCGCCATCATCGATCCCCGGGCGGTGAAAAAGCCTTTGCTTGCCTTTGTCCATATCGACACCAGGGGCTGGGGAAAGACGCCGGAGCTGATGGCGGTCTCGCAATATCCCGAAGTCGAGGAGATCCATACGGTCGCCGGCGACACCTGCATGCTGCTGAAGGTCCGCACGGAAGACACCAGAGCACTCGAAGGCCTTTTGGCGCGCCTGTACGAAACGCCGGGGGTCACCTCGACGCGCAGCTATGTGGTTTTATCGACCTATCTGGAGCGGCCGGTGCAGCCGGGCATTACCGAGACGTGGCCGACCCCGAAGCATATGGCGGAGCCTCTGTACTAGGGACGTGGGCTACGCCCGCTCGGGGAACATCGCCTTCAATCCCTCGCGCGATGCCTTGGCAACGCCGCGCTCGGTGATCAAGCCGGTGACCAGTCGCGCCGGCGTCACATCGAAGGCCGGGTTGGCCGCAGGCGTCGTCTCCGGCGAAATGCGAACCTGGGCAATCTCGCCGGCAGCGGTCTTGCCCCAGACCAGCGAGACCTCGTCGGCCGAGCGCTGCTCGATCGGGATCTCGGCCAGTCCGTCATGTACCGTCCAGTCGATGGTCGGCGACGGTAGCGCGACATAGAACGGCACGTCATTGTCGGCGGCGGCGAGCGCCTTCAGATAGGTGCCGATCTTGTTGCAGACATCGCCGTCGGCCGTTGTGCGGTCGGTGCCGACGATGACCATGTCGATTGCGCCGCGCTGCATCAGATGGCCGCCGGCATTGTCGACGATCAGTGTGTGCGGCACGCCGTGCCCGGCCATCTCCCAGGCGGTCAGCTGTGCGCCCTGGTTGCGCGGCCGCGTTTCATCGACATAGACATGGACCGGAATGCCGGCTTCTGTGGCCAGGTAGATCGGCGCCGTGGCGGTGCCGTAGTCGACCGTGGCCAGCCAGCCGGCATTGCAGTGGGTCAGGATGTTGACCGGTTCGCCCTTCTGCTTGCGCGCCGCGATCGCCTTGATGATGGCAAGACCGTTCTCGCCGATGGCGCGGTTGAGGCCGACATCTTCGTCGGCGATCTCACTGGCCCGCCGATAGGCGGCTTCGGCGCGTTGTTCGGGAGGCAAAGGCCGCAGGAAGCGCCGCATTTCGTCCAGCGCCCAGCGCAGATTGATCGCGGTTGGCCGCGTCTCGTGCAGGGTCTCCCACACGGCATCGAGCGCTGCATCCGACGGATCGTCAGCCATCTGCATGGCGACGCCGTAGGCAGCGGTGACGCCGATCAGCGGCGCGCCGCGTACCCACATGTCGCGGATGGCGGTGGCGATGCCGTCGACCGTGCCGATCGTCTCGATGCGGAAATCGTGCGGCAGCCAGCGCTGGTCGATGATATCGACCGAACGGCCGTCGTCGCTCAGCCAGATGGTGCGATAGTGGCGGTCGCCGACGTTCAAATGCTGCTCTCCTGTTCGATCAGCGCGGCCAGTTGGTTGACCTCGTCGATGCTGTGGATCTGGCGCCGGTTGACGGCGAGATGGCGGCCGAATCGCAGCGCCTTTGCTTCACAACTGGCGCGCAGATCCTCGTCGGCAATGGTCTCGAAATCGGCATTGTGGGCGAGGCCGAGGATACGCCGATGAACCTCGATGCCGGCAAAGCCGAGCAGGTCGGTCCACATCTGGTGCAGCACATGGTCGAGCGCCTGCTCGGCGCCGAGCCTGTCGCCCTGATCCTCGAACAGGCTCTTCTGATAGAGCATGCCGGTGCGCTCGGTGCGCCATAGATGCGAGAATTCGGCGCGGAACACCGACCATGTCTCGACCGTCACACCGAGCAGATAGGCGCGCATGGCGTCGCGCTTTCCCTCCTCCTCGTGGCCGCGTTGCGAGAAGAACGACATC
The DNA here is from genome assembly GCF_003998575.1 of Mesorhizobium sp. M7A.F.Ca.CA.001.10.2.1. Lineage (NCBI taxonomy): Bacteria > Pseudomonadati > Pseudomonadota > Alphaproteobacteria > Hyphomicrobiales > Phyllobacteriaceae > Mesorhizobium > Mesorhizobium sp. M7A.F.Ca.CA.001.10.2.1. The sequence continues at coordinate 4,397 of NZ_RZQY01000051.1, forward strand.
CAGAAATTGGCGAGCAGCATGCCGACATCGAAAGCCATCGGACCGTAGAAGGCGAACTCCGGATCGATCATCCGGGTTTCGCTGTCGGTGACCATGATCGAGCCGGAATGCAGATCGCCATGCAGCAGCGTTTCGGCATTGGCGGCGAAGATGTGCTTCAGCCGCTGCGCCTCGACCTTGAGGTCGCGGTCGGCGCGCAGTTCGGCGACCAGGCCGTCGAGCTGCGGCGAGGTGTGCCGGTTCATCTTGGCGTCGAAATAGGGGTCGGAAAACACCAGGCTTTCGGTGATGTCGCAAAGCTCGACATTGTCGGCGAACAGCGCCAGATCGGCCTTGCGGTCCTTGGCGGCCATATGGAGGTCGGAGCCGCGAAACAGCGTCCGGGCCATGAACAGGCCGATATCCCGGGCGATGTTCGGCAATTGCCGGCCGTCGATCAGCGCACGGCGCAGGATGATATGCGGCGGCGCAAGATATTCCATGATGATCAGCGCCTGGCCTTCATCGAAATAATGGATCGCCGGCACCGAGCCTGGCGCGCGTGCCTCTTGCCTGGTCAGTGCGTGATATTCGAAGAAGGAGCGCTTCAACGGCAGCGGCCAGCTGTCGCCGACCAGGCGAACATAGGGCAGGGCTTGCTTGACCACGGCTGCACCGCTGGCGCCCTCGACGATGAACACCAGGTTGAGATTGCCGTCGCCGACCTCGCGGACCTTCCAGGCGCCAGTGTCCTTGCCGATCTTCGCGCATAGCGCCTCGTTGCCGCCAAGGCGTGCAGCCAGGGTTTCGACCGATAGTGCTTCGAACGGCAATTTTTCAGTCATCGTCATCCTCCCGCTTATGCGCTCCGAACATAACGGAGGCGTGGCGGCTGGGCCAAGCTAGGAAGCGATCTGGCAATTGTCAATCGTGTTGACAATTGCCGATACAGCCCATAGCGTCATGTCAGGGAGGAACGCATGGTCGGTAATGCCGTGTTCCGCGTAGAGGGACTGAGGAAATCCTTTGGCCATAACGAGGTGCTAGGCGGCGTCTCGGTCGAATTGCATGCCGGCGAAGTCACCGTGCTGATGGGCGCCAACGGCGCCGGCAAATCCACCCTCGTCAAGATCATCTCCGGTGTCTACGAACGCGGCGGCGGCACGATGGCGCTCGCCGACCAGGATTTCGCACCGAAAACCCCGGCCGAAGCGATCCGCGCCGGCGTTGTCACCGTGCACCAGAATATTAACGACGGTGTCGTCGCCGACCTCGACGTCGCCACCAACCTGACCCTCGACCGACTGAGCGGCAGCGGCGCGCCGACCCTGTTCAATCCCGTCCGTGTGCGGCGGGAGGCCAAGGCGGTTGCCGACCGCATGGGGCTGGCCATCGATTTGAAGGCGCGGGTGAGCGATCTTTCGCTGGCCGATCGCCAGATGGTGGCGATTGCCCGCGCGCTGGCGCACAAGCCGAAAGTGCTGATCCTCGACGAGCCGACCTCATCGCTGTCCAGCGCTGAGGCCGACCGGCTGTTCGCGCTGATCGACAGGCTGCGCGAGCAGGGCGTGGCGATCCTCTACATCTCGCATCGCATGTCGGACATCAGGCGGCTGGCCGACCGCATCGTCTCGATGCGTGACGGGATCATCTCAGGCATTTTCGACAGGAAACCGCTCGACTATGAAGGCGCGGTCAACGCCATGCTCGGCCGCAAGATCCATCTCGACCAGATCGTCGTCAGGAATTCGGCCAAGGCAGTCGTGACGATCGAGGGTCTACGCATTGCGCCGGGCGCCCGGCCGATCTCGCTGACGCTCGGCGACGGCGAGGTCGTTGCCATCACCGGCCTCGTCGGCGTCGGCAAGACGGCGCTTGCCGAGACTCTCTTTGGTGTGCGCCAGCCGCTCGCCGGCACAATGACGCTGAACGGCAGGCCTTATGCACCTGAAACAGCCGGCGAAGCGATCGCCGCCGGCGTGTTCCTCGTTGCCAAGGACCGCGGCGAGAATGGCATCGTCCAAGGCTTCAACATCCAGGAAAATATCAGCCTGCCGTTTCACAAGCGCATGTCGCGCTTCGCTGTTCTCAGGCGCCGTCTGGAACGCGCCACCGCGCGCCGGCAGATCGAAGAACTGGGCATCGTCTGTCGGTCCGAGAAGGACGACATGTCGGAGCTGTCCGGCGGCAATCAGCAGAAGGTGATGGTCGCGCGCTGGATGGCGCAGGATGCAAGGCTGTTCATCCTGGATGAGCCGTTTCAGGGCGTCGATATCTCGGCCCGGCGCGACATTGCCGCCAAGCTCAGGGCGAGTGCAAACGGACGCGCCACGCTTTTGTTCGTCACCGAACTCGACGAGGCCTTGGAAACCGCCGATCGCATCCTGGTCATGTCGGAACAGACTATCGTCGGCGAACACCGCAATGCCGATGTCGATCTCGACCGCCTGCTGGCCGAGGTTGCCGGCGGACCGCTGCACAGTGCGGCCTGAGCGCGGGCGATAGGAATTGGAATGGAGAGAGCATGGGTTCGGATTGGATAAAGACGGCAGCAGCGCGCGGGAGCGCCGGATGACATTGCGCGACCACGCCATCCGCTACGGGTTCATCGTGCTCTTGTTCGGGCTCGTCGCCTATTTCTCGATCGCCGCCGACGGTTTCGTTTCGCCGCAAAGTGCCGTTTTCATCTTCCAGTCGGTCGCCATCACCGGCGTGCTGGCGCTCGGCGTCACCGCCACGCTGGTCGTCGGCGGCTTTGATCTCTCGATCGGCTCCGTCGCCACGTCAGCCATGATGGCGGCCGCCTATGTGATGGTGGTGCTGGAGCAGAACGCCCTTGTCGCGGTCGTCGTCTGCCTGCTCATCGGCGCAATTGTCGGCCTGATCAATGGCTGGCTGATCGTCTACATGCGCGTGCCCGATCTGCTGGCGACGCTCGGCATGATGTTCCTGCTCGTCGGCCTGCAGCGCATTCCAACCGAAGGCCGCTCGATCGCCACCGGCATGACCATGCCGGACGGTTCGGTCGCCAGCGGCAAATTCTCCGACGCCTTCCTGGCGCTCGGCCGCCACCGTTTCGATTTCTTCATCCCGAACCTCATTCCGGTGTCGGTGGTGGTCCTGCTCGTGCTCGCCGTGCTGATCTGGTTCTTCCTCGAATACACACGTTTCGGTCGCATGATGTATGCCGTGGGCAGCAATGAGCGCGCCGCCGAACTCGCCGGTGCGCCTGTCAAGGCATACAAGATCTGGGCCTACGTTATTTCAGGAGTTTTTGCCTCGATCGGCGGCATTTTGCTCGCTGCCCGGCTTGGACGCGGCGACATCGCCTCGGGTAATAATCTGCTGCTCGATGCGGTCGCCGCGGCGCTGATCGGCTACGCGGTGCTAGGTGCCGCCAAGCCGAACGCCTTCGGCACCGCCATCGGCGCGCTGTTCGTCGGCATCTTGCTGCAAGGCCTGACGATGATGAACGCGCCTTACTACACGCAGGATTTCGTCAAGGGCGTGGTTCTGGTCGTCGCCCTTGTCTTCACCTTTGCGCTTTCGGGCAGGGGCAGGAGGTAGCTTTCGACCGGAACAGGATTTTGGGTTCAACAAGAGTGGAGGAAAACAAAGTGAGCATTACAAGAAGACTTCTGGGGAAGGTGGCGCTCGGATTGGCCGGCGCAACCATGCTGATGCAGGTCCCGGCTTTTGCCGCGGACAAGCCGGCGCCTTTCGACAAGCCCGGCGTCAAGATCGCGCTGGTGCGTTATCTCTCGACCGGCGACTTCTTCCAGGCCTATCTGTCGGGCGTCGAGGCGCAGTCGAAGGCGCTCGGCATCGACCTGCGTGTCCTCGACAGCCGCCAGGATGCCGCCCTTCAGTCCGACATGGTCGATCAGGCCATCGCGCTTGGCGTGCAGGGCATCATCATCCAGCACGGCCTGACGGAATCGATGAAGGACGCCGCCCAGCGTGCGGTCGACGCCGGCATCAAGGTGGTGGCGTTCGACGTCAATGTCGAGAATCCCAAGATCCCGCAGATCGAACAGTCCGACCGCGACTTGGCGCGCCTCGCCCTCGAGCAGGCGGTCAAGGACAATGGCGAAAGCTGGAATGCCGGCTATGTCTATGTCGCCGGCATCGCGCCGCTCGACCGCCGCAACGAGACCTGGGTCGACGTCAAGAAGAAGTATGCCGGCATCAAGGAAGTCGCGATGTTCGGCACGCTCGACAATCCGATTGCCAACTCAGTCGCCAACCAGGCGCGTTCGGTGCTGACGGCGCATCCCGACATCAAGGTGATGTTTGCTCCCTATGACGAATTTGCCAAGGGCGTGAAGATCGCCGTCGACGAAGCGGGCTTGAACAAGGGCATCAAGATCTATTCGGCCGATATCTCGACGTCCGATATCGCTGCGATGCGTGAGCCCGACAGCGCCTGGGCCGCGACCGCCGCGACCAATCCGGCTGTCGTCGGCCAGGTCTCGGTGCGTGCGCTGGCGCAGTTGCTGGCCGGTGAAGACCCCGGCCACAACGTCGTCGTGCCGCCGACGCTGATCACCCAGAAGGACCTCATCGACAAGGACATCAAGAACATGGAGGACCTGTCGGCCAAGCTGCCGCAGTTCGCCCATGCCGATGTCGCGATGCCGGCCTGGATGCCGAACCCGAACGCGAAGTAGGTTTCGTTATCGAAGGCCGCCTGCAGCCGCTTGCTGCAGGCGGCCTTTTGCTGAATATCTGCAGCCGGCGCCAGGCTCCGGCCCAAGGTACGGTGCTTATATGGAAGTCCAGGCGGCAATCGAGGAAGACCTGTCCGGCGCCGTCGCCGGAACCTTGTTTCGATGCCCGCAGTGACGAGGCTGATTCGAGGCTGGGAACCAGGGCCTGGAAACACATTCTAGAGTTGCTGTAGCAGGGGTTTCGCGGCGGCCGAAGGATGCTGGTCGTTCCAGAAGTCGAGCACAGTCGAGATTATTGCCTCCGGCGCGTCTTCCTGAACGAGATGTTTGGCATTTGGAACCGTGATGAACGGCGCACCGGGAATGCGGCGCGCGAGTTCTCGCCCGTCGTCGAGCGGAATCCACTCGTCGTCTTCACCCCACAGGATCGTCACAGGGCAACGTATCTCGTCGTATCGCCACTCGACCTCTCGACTGTACTTGTCGTCCATCTGTGCGATCTGACGCCAAAAAGCCTTCTGTCCCTCGTCTCCAAGCCATGGCTGCAGATAGAGCTGCATTTCGTCCGCGCGCAATGCGTTCGCGACAGCGCCGCCAATATAGGCGCGAAGCATGGCTTCATGGATATAGGCGGGCAGACTGGCAAACGCTTTCTCGTGTTCTTTTGCCGCTTGAACCAAGGGCGATCCCTGAGGGCTGATCGCGACCGGATCAATCAGCACCAGAGAGCGATAATCGAGCCCATTGAGCAGGTGGCCGCGCAACGCGACGGAGCCGCCGAAGTCATGCGCCACGATGTCTGGCCACTCCAGCTCCCAGTGAGCGTAGAGCGCCGCGAACAACTCGTTTTGAATGCCGCGCGACACGTCCGCGTCGGGCTTGGCGGATTGCCCGTAGCCGAGCATGTCAAAATAGTAGATCCGGCGCCGCTGCCCGAGCCAAGCTGCAATGCGCCGCCATTCCACCGACGAGAACGGGGTACCATGAAGCAAGACCGCCGGCGGGCCGTCGCCGATCGCTCCCCATGCGATCGGGTGACCCGAAAAAATAAAGCGTTCGGGCAGGGACCAGTCATCGGTTGGCATGAGGGAACTCCCGGCAACAATTTAGCTGCTTGACCTTGCTCGATCTCAATGGTCGGTCGGGTCGAAAGTTCCCAACCGCCCCTTCTCGAGCAAGCTTCGGAGTTGCACCGCACCTTTCGTCTGGACGGATCTCTACGTCAGCGCAGCGCTGCCGCGATATTCCCGCCGTCGACCGTCGTCACATCGGCGGTGGTGCGGTCGGCCAGCGCGTGATGCAGGAAGGCCTGCGCCACGTCCTGCGCCGTCACTTCCTGGCCGAGCAGATTGCCGGACATGTAGTCCTTCTCCGACACGCCCCGCGCGCCCGAACGGCTGGCAATCATGGCGTCGGTCAGAAGCCCCGAGCGGATGCGGTCGGCGTTGACGGCGTTGGAGCGGATGCCATGCGCGCCATAGTCAAGCGCGTACTGCCTGGACAGGAACAGTGTCGCCGCCTTCGGCACGCCATAGGCGCCGAACTTCGGGCCGGGGTTGACCGCCTGTTTGGAGGTGTTGAACAAAAGCACGCCGCCTGTGCCCTGCTCGAGCATGATGCGCACCGCATTCTGCGCCACCGATTGGTGGGCGAAGAAATTGAGCTCGAAACTCTTGCGCAGGAGCGCGTCGTCGAGCTCACCGATGCGACCTTCCCAGGCGGCGCCGGCATTGGAAACCAGGATGTCGACACCGCCGAACACGGCAACCGCTCTGTCGAAGGCGGCACGCACCTGCGCCGGGTCGGTGATGTCGGCGGCGACGCCGATCGAATTGTTGCCGGCCTTCTTCGCCGCGTCGGCAGCCTTTTCGGCGTCGAGATCGACGACGACGGCATGGGCGCCATTGTCGGCGAACAATTTGGCTGTCGCTGCACCGATCGCGCCGGCGCCGCCGGTGATCAGCACCACCTGGCCAGTCAGTGGCTTCGGCTTGTTGGAGGCGAGCTTGGCCTGTTCCAGCGACCAGTATTCGAGCGGGAACAGATCGGCCTTGGAGAGCGGGTGGAAACGGCCGACCGCCTCGGCGCCGCGCACCGCCTCGATCCACATCTCGCCGACATCCGAGGCGATCTTCGCGTCCTTCAGCGTGCGGCCATGGCCGAACATGCCGAGGCCCGGCACCAGCGTCAGCCGCGGCATCTGGTCGAGCATGGTGCGCTTGACGTCGTCGAGCGCATCATTGGTTTCGAAATAGGCGCGATAATCCTTGGCGAACGCGTCGACATGGCTCTTGATTGCCACCTTGTAGTCACCGGCCTTGTCAGCATCGGGCGCCGGCAGCGCCATTGGGCCGGTCTTGATGCGGATCGACAGATCCGGTGTCGACACGCCGCGTCCGGCATAGTCGGCGATCTCAGCCGAATTGATGAAATCGACAATTGCCGGCGAAGTGCGGAAATCGCTGATCATGCGGTCGAAGCGGCCTCCGCCGCGCGCTACCGCCACCGCACCACGCAGCATCGGCGCGATCGACGCCGGTGTCGCGAGCTTTGCCGGCAAGGCTGCCTTTGCCGCCTTCGGCTTGCCGCTTGCGGCAATGAAGTCCTCGGCGACATTCACATAATGGATCATCCGGTCGTAGGCCTGTTTGGCGTCGTCGCCGAAGGTGAAAATGCCGTGCTTGTCGAGGATCAGGCCTTCGACATCAGGGTCGGCGTCGAAGATATCTGCGGCCGCCTTGGCGAGGTCGAAGCCGGGCATGATGTAAGGCACGTAACCCATCTTGCTGCCGAACACCGTCTTCACCAGCGGCTTGGAGTCCTCCTGGTCGACGATGGCGAGGATGGCGGTCGAGTGCGTGTGGTCGACGAATTTGTGCGGCAGGAAGGCATGCAGCAGCGTCTCGACCGACGGGTTGGGCGAGGACGGATCGATGAGGTTGACGCGTTGCAGGGCAACCATGTCCTCGTCGGCCAGCCTGTTCAGCGCGCGCGCCTTGAGCAGCGGCTTGAGCTTGACGGCCGGCAGGCCCTGCGGCTCGATGATGCCCATGTCCCAGCCGCTGCCCTTGACGCACAGCACGTCCCACTGGTCGCCGACGAGGTCGGTTGCCGTCGTCTTGCAAGAGGTGTTGCCGCCGCCATGCAGGACCAGCCGTGGTTCGCCGCCGAGCAGCCGGGTCGTGTAGACGCGCAGCGCCAGGTCGCGGCCGACACCCTTTTTCGCGTAGTCGGCGACGAGTTTTTCGGCTGTTTCGTCATTCCACAAATTGTTCATGTTCGCTTCGTCCGGTTGTTTGTTTTGATGGTGAAACAGGATTGCCGCGACGCTTTGATGACAATGCGCCGGCGGCGGAGAGGAGGATTTCTAGGAGGCCTTTTCTGTCGTGGCAGCCGCATGATCCAGGAGCCGCTGCGCCATGTGCGCGCCGACCACCAGATGCGTGCAAAGGCCGCCCGCGATCGCCGCGAGCAGCGGTTCGAACTTGCTGTCCTCCTGCACCACCACCAAACGCCTGGCGATGGCGCGCAGCGAGGCAAGCTCGGCGGAGATCACCCGGCGGTTATAACTGCAGCCGAGCACCTTGCCTTCGGCGTCTATGATCTGCCCGGCAATCACGCCGGCAGCGCCTTGGCTGCGCAGATCCGCCATTTCTCTTGGCGTCAGCGCGCCGCATTTGACCAGATGGCTGTCGGCGTCGACCGCGCCGACCGAGTATAACGCCAGGTCGCATTCGCTGACACCCGACAATTGTTCCCGGATCACCGGCTCGGCACGCAGCGCCCGCGCGAGTTCTTCCGTCGACAGCACCAGCGGCGCGTAGAAATTGAGCCCCTTGGCGTTGAGCCGCCGGGCGATCTCCATGGTGCATTGGTCGGGGCGATAGGAATAGGGTGCGCCGAGATTGCCGCAGAGCTGCACCACTGTGACATCCTGCAGATCGGCATAGGACATCACGTCGGCGATCATATAGACGGTGCGGCCCCAGGCGACGCCGATGCGGTCGCCCTTCTTGACCAGTTCGAGAAAGACGCTTGCCGCCAGCACGGCGATTTCCGTCGACGGGTCGGCAATATGATCATTCTCCGGTGCGATCCAGACGGCGTCGAGGCTCAACGCATCCTCGAGCTTGCGCGCCAGCACGTCGTCGGTGAAAAGCTGGGTCGAAGTCGAGATGTTGACGATGCCGGTCTCGCGCGCCTTGCGCAGATACATGGCGACCGAGGCACGGGAAATGTTAAGCTGGCTCGCCACCTGGTCCTGCCGCAGGCCATGGGCATAGTAGAGCCAGGCGGCCTTGTGGATGAGTTGTTCTGCCGGTCGGATCGCCATGCCGTCTCCTCGGCTGACATTATTCACGGCTCTCGACAAAAGTCAAACTGGGCAGAGGTATGCGATACTCCCGCTTACGCTGAATCTGGTTCATCATTGCGCCGAATGCGCTCTGTCGTGGCATCGTTTGTGGTGACGCGGACCGAGCCTATGACTAGAACGTCTGAAAGAAATCGGGGAGCATGGGATGGGCAGTCCTTACGAACAGGATCTCGACAAGAACGCGGCCAACCATCAACCGCTGACACCGCTCACCTATCTTGAGCGCGCGGCCAAGACCTATCCCGACCATCTCGCCATCATTCATGGCCACCAGCGTATCGACTATCGCACCTTCTGGCAGCGGTCGCTGAAGCTTGCCTCGGCGCTCGACAGGCGCGGCATCGGCAAGGGCGACACCGTCACCGTCATGCTGTCAAACACGCCGCCGATGCTGGAGGCGCATTTCGGCGTGCCGATGACCAAGGCGGTGCTGCATTCGCTCAACACCCGCCTCGATGCCGCGGTCATCGCCTTCCAGCTCGATCATGCCGAGACCAAGGTGCTGATCGTCGACCGCGAATTCTCCGGCGTTGTCAGGCAGGCCCTGGAACTGGCCAAGGTCAAGCCGCTGGTCATCGACTATGATGATCCCGAATACGCCGACGACGCGCCGTATCCGAAGGGCGAGCGGGTTGGCACGCTGGACTATGAGGCGTTTGTTGCAGGCGGCGCCGAGGATTTCGCTTGGTCGATGCCCGACGATGAGTGGGACGCCATCTCGCTCAACTACACTTCCGGAACGACAGGCAATCCGAAGGGCGTCGTCTACCACCATCGCGGTGCCGCGCTGATGGCCTACACCAACACCATTCATGCGGGCATGGCCAAGCACGCCGTCTATCTCTGGACGCTGCCGATGTTCCACTGCAATGGCTGGTGCTTTCCCTGGACGCTCGCTGTCCAGGCCGGCACCCATGTCTGCCTGCGCTGGGTGCGGCCGAAGCCGATCTACGATGCGATTGCCGATCACGGCGTCACCCATCTGTGCGGCGCCCCGGTCGTCATGTCGGTGCTGATCAATGCCAGGGAGGAGGACAAGCGCGAATTCCCGCAGACTGTCACCTTCAACACCGCGGCAGCTCCGCCACCGGAAGCGGTGCTGTCGGGGATGGCCGATGCCGGCTTTGCCGTCACCCACCTCTACGGCCTGACCGAGACCTATGGTCCGGCGGTCGTCAACGAATGGCATGGCGCTTGGGATGATCTCGAAAAGGGCGAGCGCAGTGCCAGGAAGGCGCGGCAGGGCGTGCGCTATGCGGCGCTCGAAGGCCTGACCGTCATGGACCCCGAGACGATGCGGACCACACCGGCCGATGGTGAGACCATCGGCGAGGTCATGTTCCGCGGCAACATCGTCATGAAAGGCTATTTGAAGAACCGCAAGGCGAGCGACGAGGCCTTCGCCGGCGGCTGGTTCCACTCCGGCGATCTCGGCGTCATGCACCCCGATGGCTACATCCAGCTCAAGGACCGCTCCAAGGACATCATCATCTCCGGTGGCGAGAACATTTCCTCTATCGAGGTCGAGGACGCGCTCTACAAGCACCCGTCGGTTGCCTCTTGCGGCGTCGTCGCCAGGCCCGACGACAAATGGGGCGAGGTGCCTGTTGCCTATGTCGAGCTGAAGCCCGGCAAGGCCGCGACCGAAGCCGAGATCATCGATCATTGCCGCGCGCTGCTTGCCCGGTTCAAGGTGCCGAAGGCGGTCATCTTCGCCGAAATCCCGAAGACCTCGACCGGCAAGATCCAGAAATTCCGGTTGCGCGAGATGGCGAGGGGGACTTAAGCCTCGTCGCTGCTCTCCTCCAGTTACGACCTTTGCGATTGGGCAAAGCCTCCGCGACTTTCGTCGGTTCCCTGTCACCATCTGTCATCATTCGTACGTGTACACCGAATCCGCATTGACAGGTCGCTCTTTTCAATTTACGAGTGACGAAAATCGAAATTCATCACTCGTAAATCGATAGAGGATCATGTCCGAAGCCGCCACCATAGTCGCCGAAGCCGCCCGACAGGAAAATGTAACGCGCATTCTCGATTGCGCCGAGCGCCTGTTCCGGCACTATGGCTACGGCAAGACCAATGTCGCCGACATCGCGCGTGAGCTCGGCATGTCGCCCGCCAACATCTACCGTTTCTTCGCCTCCAAGGTCGAAATCCACCAGGCCGTCTGCGGCCGTATGCTCGGCGCCAGCTACAAGATGGCCTACGAGATTTCGCGCCTGCCGATCAGCGCCGAGGAGCGGCTTCGGCGTTACGTGCATGCGCAATACAAGATGACGATGGAGGTCATGCTCGACGACCAGAAGGTCCACGAGATGGTCATCGTCGCCCTCGAACGGGACTGGAGTGTGATCGACAAGCATGTCGACAGCATTCACGACCTGTTTGCGGAGGTGATCCGCGACGGCATCGAGGCCGGTGAGTTCAGACAACAGGACCCGGTGACCGCGTCGCGCTGCTTCGGTGCCGCAACGGTCATCCTGTGCCATCCGCAAATGGTTGCGCAGTGCCTTGCCAAGACCAACCGGGCGATGCCCGACGATCTGATCGACTATGCGATCAGAGCTCTGAAGTAATAGCCCCCGCCAGCCGGTTGTCGACCATTCATCTCCAGTCGGAGTACCAAGATGTCTTTGTCCAATTCCATCCTTCGCAAGCTGCCAGTTGCCGGCCTGATCGTCGCCACTCTCGGGCTTGCCGGCTGCAGCCAGGAAAAAGCCGAAGTCAAGGATATCATCCGTCCCGTCAAGGTTGTCGAGATCGCGAAGGTGCACGACACCCGCACGCTCTCCTATTCCGGCTCGGTGCGAGCCCGCACCGAGAGCGCTCTGGCGTTCCGCGTCAATGGCAAGATCACCGAGCGCCTCGTCGATATCGGCCAGCATGTGGCCGCGGGCGATGTGCTCGCCCGCATCGATCCCATTGACTACGACCTCTCGGTCAAGAGCGCGCAGGCAGCGCTCGATGCCGCCGAGCGGCAGGTCGAGACTGTGGAGCTTGCCCGCAAGCGAGCCGAGCAGCTTTTTGCCAAGAATTTTGCCCCGAAATCACAGCTCGAACAGGCGACCTTGACCTATGACCAAGCGGTCGCCACGCGTGATTCCGCCCTTTCGACACTTGCACAGGCGAAGAACCAGGTCGGCTATACCGATCTCAAGGCCGACAGGGATGGCATCGTCACCACGGTCAGTGCCGACGTCGGTCAGGTCGTCGGTTCCGGTACGCCGGTTGTCACTGTCGCCGTCGACGGCGAGAAGGAAGTGCTGATCGCCGTCCCCGAAATGGAAATCGCCGAATTCAGGCCGGGCAAGGCAGTCAAGGCGGGCTTCTGGTCCGACGATGCGCTGGCGCTCGATGGCAAGGTCCGCGAAGTCGCCGGTAGCGCCGATCCGCAGTCACGCACCTTTGCCGTCCGCGTCAGCCTGCCAAACGATCCGCGTGTGCTGCTCGGCATGACCGCCAGCATCGAAGCCTCGGCGGCCAATGAGCGGCAGCTGGTCTCGATCCCGCTGAGCGCATTGGCCGAGCAAGGCACCCAATCGATCGTCTGGACCGTCGATCGTGGCGCCGACACCGTTCATGCCCGTCCGATCAAGGTTGCCGAGTTCGCCGCCGATGGCGTGCGTGTCGCAGAGGGTTTGAAACCCGGCGATGTCGTGGTCGCCGCCGGCACGCAATTCATGACCGAAAACCTGAAGGTGAAGCTCGCTGGTGATGCGGCGCTGCAATCGGCATCCGCGGCAGACGGCGACGCCAAGCAGGTGCGCTGACGACAGACAACCGGCTGCGCGTTCCCGCAGTCGTTGGTTTCCGGGCGGCAGGCGCCCGACCGAGACGCTCGATTGATGTAACCCCCACATCGATCTCGCGTCCCACCGCGATGAGTGCTTCTCCGCTCGGAGAGCCTTGCCGCCCGGAAGCCACTATGAACCCTCGATTTTGTTGCGCTAGATAGATGGACCAGCGTCGATGACCAATTCCACGGAAGAGAAGCGGCCCTTCAACCTGTCGCGCTGGGCAATCGGCCATCCCGCCATTGCGCGGTTCCTGTTCGGCCTGATCATCATTTCCGGCGCGCTCGGCCTGATGCGTATGGGCCAGAAGGAAGATCCCGATTTCACCTTCCGGATCATGGTCGTCCAGGCGATCTGGCCGGGCTCCTCGATCAAGGAGAT
>NZ_RZQY01000520.1:0-4342 GCF_003998575.1 Mesorhizobium sp. M7A.F.Ca.CA.001.10.2.1
GCCTAAGGTGTGCTGATCTTAAGGTGATGCCGGCCTGCAAACGACGGTTTCCTGCGCTTCCGGTGCTCACGTACCCAAAGTACGCTCCGCTCCGGTTCTCGGAACCCACCGTTTTCGACTCGGCCTGACCTGAATCTCAACACACCTTGTCCAAGCGGTGGGTTTCAAGAATTCAGACCGCCTCGACGGTCAGTTCCAGATCCGTATCGGCCGCACCCGTCACGCGCACTTGCGTGCCGGCCGGCAAATCCGGGCCGGAGACACGCCACAGCGTATCGCCCAGCTTGATGCGGCCGCGCCCGTCCCGGATCGGCTCGGCAAGTGTCGCCATCCTGCCGACCATTTGCGCGCCGCGCCGGTTGAGCAGCGGCTGGTCGGTCGGGTCGTTGCGGCTGCCGACCAGCTTCTTGCCGACATAGGCCGAGACCAGCGACAGCGCCAGGAAGGCGAGGACCTGGACCTGCCAGGTCCAGAAGCCGGCGTCCCAGACCAGCAGCGACACGGCGCCGATGATCAGCGCGGCGATGCCGATCCACAGCATGAAGATACCCGGTGCGATGACTTCCATCACCAGCAGGATGAAACCGAGTACCATCCAGTTCCACGGGCCGAGTTCGGAAACGATGCGGTCGATCATTGGTTTCGACCTCAGTTGTCGGTTGGGCGAACGACCGGCTCGCAGAGGCAGGCCGCGCGCCCGCCGGTCGTGCCTTCGCTGCGGAAGACTTCTTTGGCGATTTCGCCAATGCCGCCGAGCGAACCGATCAGCGACGATGCCTCGAAGGGCATCAGCACGATCTTGCTGTTGGTGGCCGTGCCGATCCTGCCAAGCGCTTCAGTGTATTTCAGCGCTACGAAGTAGTTCAGCGCCTGCACATCGCCTTTGGAGATCGCTTCCGACACCACCTGGGTGGCGCGGGCTTCCGCCTCGGCCGAACGTTCGCGCGCCTCGGCATCGCGGAAGGCGGCTTCCTTGCGGCCCTCGGCCTCGAGGATCTGCGACTGCTTGAGGCCTTCGGCGGCAAGGATCTGGGCACGCTTGTTGCGTTCCGCGGTCATCTGCCGGCCCATCGATTCGATAAGGTTGGCCGGCGGGTTGATGTCCTTGATTTCGACGCGGGTGATCTTGATGCCCCACGGGTGGGCTGCCTCATCGACGACACGCAGCAGGCGCTCGTTGATGGCGTCGCGGTTCGACAGGAGTTCATCGAGATCCATCGAACCCATGACGGTACGGATGTTGGTCATCGTCAGATTGAGGATGGCGTTCTGCAGGCCGGAAACCTGGTAGGCGGCCTGCGCCGCGTTGAGGATCTGGAAAAAGGCGATGCCGTCGACACCGACAATGGCGTTGTCGCGGGTGATGATTTCCTGGCTCGGAACGTCAAGCACCTGCTCCATCATGTTCATCTTGGCGCCGATACGGTCGATGAACGGGAAAATGAAATTGAGGCCTGGGCTCAGTGTCTTGGTGTAACGGCCAAAGCGCTCCACCGTATAATTGTAACCTTGCGGGATTGTCCTGATGCCTTTGATCAGCAGCACCAATACCAGAAGTGCAAGTGCACCAATCGCAATATCGAAACCACTGAAATCCATTTGGCTCTCCCTCAGACGAAGGCCGCACAAGCCATTCTCGCGCCGCCGACTTCACCAAAGACTTAAGTGTATTTCAGATGCGTTACAATCAGGTGATGATGGATTGTTTATAGGGTTGCACTCAGCGGTTGAAGGCAAACAATCTTGCATCCATGTCATCCAGCCCGTTGATCGAAGCCGGGACAATCTCGGAAGCGACCTGCGAGAAGGTGATGCCGTTGCCACCGTAGCCCATCACCGCATGGATGCGCGGGTGGCGGGGAATGGCGCCGATATAGGGCAGGCCGGTGGTCGTGGTGCCGAACGAGCCGGTCCAGGCAAAATCGGGTCTGGTGTCGAGATGCGGAACTATCAGGCCGAGCTTCTCGGCGATGCGTGTGCTCTTGTCGGCGATCAGCGCGTCGCGCCGCGCTTCGTCGATAAAATCCTCGTCCTCGCCGCCGCAAATGACCCGGCCGTCGACCGTCGTGCGCATATACAGATACGGCTCCGACGCTTCCCAGATGAACGCTGCGTCCGGCCAGAGCTTTCGCGGTTGCGGGCGTGTCGCAATCGCCCATGTCGAGATGATCCGGTGGGCGGTGGCCGGCACGATGTCGACAAGTTCGTAGCCGGTGGCCAGAACAACATGTCGTGCGGTTATGGTCGGGCCATCCCTGGTCGCGACGACAACAGCTTCGGCGCTGTCCTCGATCATTGTGGCTTCCACGGGGGCATAGAAGCGTGCCTTGCGCTCCAGGGATTTCAGCAGCAGCCCAGCCGTCAGCTTGCGTGGGTCGAGGGCGATATTGCCGTGGCCGAGAATGGCGCCTTCGCGGTCGATGCCGAATTTCTCGGCTAGCTGTTGTCGGGTTAAGCAGATGGCGCCGATGCCGGCTAGCCGACGTGCCTCGGCCTCGTCGCGCAGTTCCGGCGGACCAAGCATCGTGCCGGCCAGATAGAGTGACGGCATGCGGCTTAGGCCACAGTTGATGCCGAGTTCGGCAATGCGTCCGGCGAGATTGGAAACGGCGAGCCGCGAGCGTCGCCAGGCCTGCTGGGCCGAAGCTCTGCCGACCATCTTCGAGAGCGTGGAGAGTGGCTGGTCTATTTCGAATGCCACCAGTGCGGTGGTTGCGGCCGTCGAGCCCTTCAGCGGGCCGCGCCGGTCGATGCAGATCACCCGATGGCCATCGGCCGTCAGCGCCTCGGCCATCATGGCGCCGCTGATCCCCATGCCGACGACCAGCACATCCGTGTTGACGTCCCGGATCAGGCCGTCCGTCGGCACCGCAGGCGCGCGATAGGCCGACCAGACGGGCTGGCCAGTTCTGAGGTCGAGTTTGCGGGGCATCGCATTCTCCGGAGGCGCGCCTTAACGCCCCGGAGCTTGTGTTGTTCCGGGTTAGACCCAGCCGGACAGTTCGCGCCGCACCATCGCCTCGATCACCGCCATCCCTTCCGCGCTATCGTTGAGGCAAGGTATATGGGCGAAATTCTTGCCGCCGGCATGGTGGAAGGTTTCAGCCGCCTCGCGGCCGATCTCGTCCAGCGTCTCGATGCAGTCGACGGAAAAGCCGGGATTGACGATGGCGATCGACTTGACGCCGTCCCGCGCGAGTTTTTCCACCGTCTTGTCAGTATAGGGCTGCAGCCATTCCTGCGCGCCGAACCGCGACTGGAAGGTAATGATCAGTTTCCCGTCGTCCCAGCCGAGCCGTTCGCGCAACAGCCGCGTCGTCTTCTGGCAATGGCAATGATAGGGGTCGCCCTTCTCGAAATACGGTTTTGGAATGCCGTGATAGGAGGTGATGACCACCTCCGGCTCGAAGTCCAGTGTCGCCAGATGCCGTTCGATCGAGCGCGCTAGCGCCTCGATATAGACCGGCTCGTCATAGTAGGGCGGCACGCTGCGGACCGCCGGTGCGCGGCGCATCTTCATCAGCGCGCGAAACAGCTGATCATTAGCGGTTGCCGTGGTCGTCGCCGAATATTGCGGATAGAGCGGGAAGGTAAGGATGCGGTCGCAGCCCTGGTCGACCAGACTCTGGGCAATGCTGGCGGTTGAAGGGTTGCCATAGCGCATTGCCCAGTCGACGACGACATCAGGCAGGTCGCTCAGCGCTTCGGCCAGCTTTTCGGCCTGGGCGCGGGTATAGGTGCGCAGCGGCGACTCGTTCTTTTCCCGGTTCCAGATCCGGGCGTAGTTGGCGCCCGATTTCTTGGGCCGCGTGGTGAGCACAAGGCCATAGAGGATCGGATACCAGATCGCCTTGTTGAGCTCGATGACGCGCGGGTCGGACAGGAATTCACGGAGATAGCGCCACATCGGCTTGAAATCGGTGCCGTCGGGCGTACCCAGATTGACCAGCATGACGCCGATCTTGCCCGCCTTGACCGGCGGATGCCCAGCGGGCAACGGGCCGGGCGCCTTTGCGGCCTTGGGTTCGGCAGGGGTGGGAAGCGACATAAGGGTTCTCCGGAAGACGCGAACCTAACCATCTTGCGCGCGCATTCAATGCAGCGTCTGGCCGCACCTTAAAGCGGATTGTCTGAATGGATTCAGACGACCCGCTTTAAGCCTTTGTTTTTATGCGCGTCGTTCTCCCAAAACCGACGTCACTTTGGGGGCGACATGAATTAGCCGAAAACAGGACGCCCGTCCGGTTTTCGGACGGGCGGTGTCATTCAGGCATATAGCGGGGCTATTGCGGCGGGATGGTCAGCGTTGCGCCAACAGGAAGCCGGCGCGGCCCATAACCCT
>NZ_RZQY01000521.1:0-4339 GCF_003998575.1 Mesorhizobium sp. M7A.F.Ca.CA.001.10.2.1
CCAATCCGCTGACCACGGCGGCGGCGCTCACCAAGCTGGTGCCGCAGATTCAGGAGACGCTGCCGAAAGGCATGACGATCGAGGTCGTCTACGACGCGACCGGGCAGATCAGCGCTTCGATCGAAGAGGTGTTCAAGACCATCGCCGAGGCGGTTGCCATCGTCATCGTCGTCATCCTTCTGTTCCTTGGCTCCTTCCGGTCGGTGATGATGCCGATCATCACCATCCCGTTGTCGCTGATCGGCGTCTGTTTCCTTTTGTTTGCGGTGGGCTATTCGATCAACCTGCTGTCGCTGCTGGCCATGGTGCTGGCGATCGGCCTGGTCGTCGACGACGCCATCGTGGTGGTGGAGAACATCCATCGCCATATGGAAGAAGACCACATGTCGCCGATGCAGGCCGCGTTCAGCGGTATGCGCGAAATATCGTCGGCCATCATTGCCATGACCATGACACTGGCCGCCGTGTTCGCGCCGCTGGCCTTCACCGGCGGCCTGACCGGCGCATTGTTCCGTGAATTCGCAGTCACGCTCGCCGGCTCAGTGGTGCTGTCGGGCGTCATCGCCATCACCATCACCCCGATGATGTCGGCACGCCTCCTGAAGTCCGGCACGCCGGGCCGTTTCCAGCGCATTGTCGACGGCGCCTTCGCTCGCGTCGAGCATGTCTATGAACGCGCCGTCACCGGGTCGCTCAATTATCGCCCATTGACGCTGATCATCGTGCTTGCGCTTGTCGGCGTCACCGGCTTCATGTTCACCAAGACCTCGAGCGAACTGGCGCCGGAAGAGGACCAGGGCTTTCTGCTCTCGATTGTGACAGGGCCGCGTTATGCGACCTCCGATTACACCGAGACATACGTCAACCAGATCCTCGGCCTGGTGAAGGATATTCCCGAAACACGGGCGCAGTTCTCGGCCGTCGCCTTCGGCGGCACGACAAACAGCGCCTTCGTCGGCTATGCCTTCAAGGATTGGGCGGAACGCAAGCGCAATTCGAAGGAACTGCAGGCCGACATCACGGCCCGTATCGCCAAAGTGGCCGGCGTCGAGGCCTTCGTCTTCGCGCCGCCGACGCTGCCCGGCTCTGGTGGCGGCCTGCCCATTTCCATGGTGGTGCGATCGACCGGCGCTTCCTCGGAAGTGTACGAGGTGGCCGAGCAGATCAAGAACAAGGCGCAAGCCTCCGGCCGCTTCATCGTCGTGCAGAATTCGATGGCCTATGACGCACCAGAGGTGACGGTGACCATCGACCGTGATCGCGCCGCGGCGTTGAACCTGCCGATCGCCGATATCGGCCGCACGCTGACCTTGCTGGTCGGCGGCGCCGAAGTGGCGCAGTTCGACCGTGACTCCAACAGCTACGACATCATCCCGCAGGTGCCGCAGGAGTTTCGCGACAACCCCGATAAGCTCGGCGAATACTTCGTGCGCAGCGTGACGGGCGAGATGGTGCCGCTCTCGGCGGTAGTCAAGATTTCGAACAATGCGGCGCCGGCGGCAATCGAGCAGTTCAACCAACTGAATTCGTCGACGATTTCGGCGCTCCCGCTGCCCGGCGTCACCACCGGCGACGGGCTGAAGGCGCTGGAGGACATCGCCAAGGAGAGCCTGCCCGACACCTTCTTCCTCGACTATTCCGGTCAATCGCGGCAGGAAAAGGAACAGGGCAACACCATCCTGATCGCTTTCGCGGCGGCCGTTGTCGTCATCTATCTGGTGCTGGCGGCGCAGTTTGAAAGCTTTCGCGACCCCCTGATCATCATGATGGCGGTGCCGCTGTCGATCTTCGGCGCGATCGTGCCGCTCAATCTGGGCCTCGGCACGCTCAACATCTACACGCAGGTCGGCCTGATCACACTGATCGGTCTGATCACCAAGCACGGCATCCTGCTGGTCGAGTTCGCCAACCAGCAGCGTGAAAAGCATGGCATGCGACGGCGCGACGCCATCATCGCCTCGGCCAAGGTGCGCCTGCGGCCGATCCTGATGACGACAGCGGCGATGGCGCTCGGCGTGGTGCCGCTGATCACGTCCAGCGGCGCTGGTGCCGCGGCCCGCTATTCGATGGGCCTGGTCATCTTCACCGGCATCCTGGTCGGAACCCTGTTCACGCTCTTCGTCGTGCCCATGTTCTACACCTTCATCGCCAGCAAGGACCTGCCTCATTTGGCGGAGAAGCCGGATCCCAAGCTGATGCCGGCACTGCCGAGCTAGGGTGGGGCTTCCTGCCCGGAAATGCGCAGGACAAATGCAAAAGAAAAGAGGCCGGAAACTTTCCGGCCTCTTTTCTTTTTGGCTGGGCTCCGCCGGTTTGAGCTGTACGCAATACCTCGGTTCGAGCTGTGCTCATACCGCAGCGTTTTCCGGTGGGAGCCTCGAGGCGCGCCAGCATGCTGACACGCCACCGTTTCCAGCCTGCTACTTGACGATGACGATGCTGGTGTTGGTCGCCCCGAAGGTTTCGACGAGCTGGTAGAAATCGGCCGCGTTGTCGGGGTGCAGCCGCACGCAGCCATGCGAAGCCGGCTGGCCGAGGCGCTTGATCGCGTAGGTCGCGTGTACCGCATAGCCGCCGCTGAAGAAGACCGAGTGCGGCATCGGGGCGTTGTCGTATTTCTTCGAATACCACATCTCATGCATGCGGGTCGGCTTGAACGAGCCGGTCGGCGTCACATGGGCCCGGTCGCCGGTGGAGACTTTCCAGGCGAAGGTCGGCCGGCCGTCGACGGAGACTTCCATGATCTGCTGCGAAAGCGAAACGCGTGCCACGATCTTGTTGGCGGCGTGCGCCGCACCCGAGCCGGCGCCGAGCAGCAGTGCTGCACCAGTCAAGGCAGCGGCGGTGATGTTGATAAGCTTGGCGGAAATGGCGGTATGCATGATGAAGTCCCCTCTCTCTGCCGGTTGGCCGGCTCCAGTTCGATGGCCGCTTATCCCAACGTCATGTTTCGAGAAGATTTCGCAAAACGCTCGTTTCTGTTTCGAATCTGTTTCCGCTGGTTAACAAACGCCTCCTTATAACCTGGCTGGAACAGGCTCGGCAGACCCACCCAGCCAAGACCAGGAGTCGGGAACATGAGTATCCGCCTCCAAACGAAAGTGCGAATTGGTGTCATGTGAAAGATCAAGCGTCAGCATCGAAACCAACCTGCAACAAAGCGCGGCTCCAAGCGGCATGATCCGGATACGGGGTGCGAGCAAAGTTGACGCAACGAAAACAGCCGGTAACGAACATGAGGACGAAATCAAACGCGCTGTCCTGGCTTCTCAGGATCAGCATCGCGGCAGCGGTCATCGGCGGCGTCGGCACGGTTGCCGGCACCCCGCTGACAAGGCTCGGCGCGATGACTTCGGGCGAGATTTCGACGCTGCATACCGCACTGTTTTTCGCCACGGTCTGGATTGTTTCCAGCCTGCGCATCGCCCGGCTCAAGGCCCTCTGGCGGGTCGGCCTTAGGCTGACGGGTTTGCGCGGCGCCTCCGGCAACTTGCTGCCGAGAGGACCGAAGGCCCGCGCCGCGACGGGGGGCTCCGTGGGCGGCGCGGGCACTTCGGGGGTATCCTGAAGAGACCCGCAACAGGTTCATTTTTGAAGAATTGGCATTTGGGGAACTGCGACGATGAAAACGAAATTCGCTGCTTCGGTGCTGTCCGCACTGCTTTACGCCCAGGGCCTGCTCGGCTTTGCCGGTCTTGCTACCGTGCTCCTCCGGGACCGCGCCCATGCAAGCGAACTCACCATGGGCAGTGACATGCCGGTGGGGCCATCGCTTCTGCTGGTACGCTGAGCGTCAAGAGCATCGGGCCCAGAGATGGAAAATCCGATGCCCGAAAAAAGGGATTGCGCCAGTAGCAGGCAGTCAGTCGGCAAATTGCCGCGGCGGATCGAACCGATAGCCGGCGCCACGTATTGTGGTGATGGTGTCGGTGTCGAGCTTGCGGCGCAGCCGCACGATGCGCGAATCGATCGAGCGATCGAAGGCGTCGGCGTTTTCGGCCGGTGCCGCGGCGATGATATCGTCACGCGTCAGCACCTTGCGCGGACTGGCCAGGAACAACCTGAGCAGGGCCACCTGGCCAGGCGAAAGCTGTTCCTCGGAGCCGGAGCGATGCATGACCATGGCCGATCTCAGATCGACGGTCGCGTTCTCCAGCACGATCAGTTCCTGGGTGCCCCTGCCGCGGCGCGAAAGCAGACCGCCGACACGGGCGGCCAGTTCACGGACATTGAGCGGGCTCTCGACGACGTCGGCCGCACCAAGCTCCAGCGCCAGCACCTTGTCGACAAGATCGGCCGGGCGGCAGATCAGAATGAAATCCGGTCCGCCCTCACCGCC
>NZ_RZQY01000522.1:0-4332 GCF_003998575.1 Mesorhizobium sp. M7A.F.Ca.CA.001.10.2.1
GCCGAGACATAGATCGGCGTGCCGTAGATGCCTTCGGTGCCGTAGGCGAAGGTGTCGACCAGCTGGGCGAAATCATAGCCGCGATGGACGAGCGGCGGCGGCAGATGGTTGCCGAAAAAGCAGTAGGCGAGGAAGATGAAGGCGATGATCGCCAGCGGCAGCCCCATCAGCCGCCGCGCCGCCTCGAAGACCAGCACCACCAGCACCGCGCCGACGATGAGATCCGGCGTGGTCAGGAAGCCGGAGCGGCGGATGAGGTCGGTGTAGAACACCCAATTGTACAGGCCGGTGCCGAAGCCGAGCGCCCCGAGCGCCCAGAACGCTGCTTTGGCCGGCATGCTCTTGGCGCGCAGATTGGCGATCAGGCCGAAGCCGAGCAGCAGCAGGAAGCCGACATGCATCGCCCTCACCACCTGGCTCGGCATGCTGCCATAGGCGGCGACATAGATCTGGAACACGGAAAAGGCGACGGCGATGAGAAAGGCGGCCTTGCCGGCGATGCCGTCGCCGAAGCCGGGTGGCAGGCCTTCGACCTGTTCTTCGACGGCAGGCAGATGGAAGGTGGTGGATTTGCCGTCGGTCGTTGTTCCAGACGATGCTTCGCTCATCCGACTGTCTCCAGAAGGAGCGAAGTGTAGTGCGAGGCGCCCCCCTCTGTCCTGCCGGACATCTCCCCCTCAGGGGAGATCAGCAGCGTCGGTGTCTGCGCACGTTCTGCAACGCTAGCGAATGGCGAAAGGTATGGTGACGGCCAATCTCCCCCCTTGAGGGGGAGATGCCCGGCAGGGCAGAGGGGGACGCCTGGCGAGTGCATCTCCGATAGCCGAGCCATGCTCCGCTACTTCAACAATCCCTTCTCCTTGTAATACCGTTCCGCACCGGGGTGCAGCGGCACTGGCATGCCGTCGAGCGCCTTGGCCTGGTCGATCGCCTTGGCGGCGGCATGGGCCGCGGCAAGCTGGTCGAGATGGTCGAATATCAGCTTGGTCATCTGATAGGCGATCTCGTCGGAGACATCGGCGCGGGTGATGAGGAAATTGCCGACGGCGGCGGTGGCGACATCCTCGCTTTGGCCCTCATAGGTACCCTTGGGAATGACCACCGAAAGATAGGGCGAGCCGATCTTCGCAACATCCTCGGCCGGCACCGCCACGACATTGATCGGCACCGAGGTGGCGAGGTCGCGGATCGAGGCGACGCCGAGTCCGGCCGATTGCAGAGTGGCGTCGAGCTGCCGGTTTTTGATCAGCTCGACCGATTCGGCGAAGGGCAGGTATTCGACCCGGCCGAGATCCTCGTATTTCAGCCCCGCGGCGGCGAAGATCGCGCGCGCATTGAGTTCGGTGCCCGACGCCGGTGCGCCGACCGACAGGCTCTTGCCCTTGAGGTCGGCCAGCGTCTTGATGCCGGACTCCTGGCTGGCGACGATCTGGATGTAATTGGGATAGATGGCGGCGATGCCGCGCAATTTGTCGAGCTTGCCTGGGAAACCGGCCTCGGCATTGCCTTCGGCGGCCATCTTGACGGAATCGCCGAGCGCAAAGGCGATCTCGCCCTTGCCCTGCTGCAGCAGATTGAGGTTTTCAACCGAAGCCTTGGTCGCCTGCACCTGGGTGCGAGCGCCTTCGATGCCCTTGCCGTAGATTTCCGACAACGCCACGCCGAGCGGATAATAGACGCCGGATGTGCCGCCGGTCAGCACGTTGATGAATTCCTGGGCTCCTGCCGACACAGCGCCAAGGCCAAGTGACAGCGCCACAGCGCCGGCTGCAACAAGTTTCGTTCTGAAATGAAACATCCGATTTCCCTCCCTGAAATATCGACGACCGCACCGCCTCCCAGGTGCGAACCGGGGCGAGTTTAGACAGTGGGCCGGAAATGCCAACCCGCAATTGTGCTCGTTAGACGAACGGTTGAGAGATCGGGAAGCAGATGGCGGCTTGCACAAAAATCCGTCGGAGCGGAAAGTTTTCCGCATCCTGTCGAAATCGTGCGCTGCCGCGCGACATACGTCCGGCTCGCAACGACGCGGCCTTCGAAACAACGGGAGAAGACCATGCGATACATGATTTTGATTTACGCCGACGAAGCCGCGATGGCGAATGCCCCGGCCGAGGCGACCTACCAGATGAGTGCCGCCTATGGCGCCTATACTGAGGCCCTGAAGAAATCCGGCGCGTGGCTGGCCGGTGACCGGCTGCGCCCGAGTCAGGCGACCACCTCGGTTCGGGTGGCTGGTGGCAAGACCAACGTCCTCGACGGCCCCTATGCCGACACCAAGGAGCAGCTTGCAGGCTTCTACATGATCGAGGCTGCGGATGCCGACGCCGCGATCGCCTGGGCGGCGCGCTGCCCGGCGGCCAGCGCCGGCACTGTCGAGCTGCGGCCGATCTGGGAACTGACCGAGTACCTGTCTGAGAAATGACGATGTGATGGACAGTCGCTCCGAGAACGCCCGGGCGGCCGCCGAGGCTGCCGCCCGGCAGAGCTACGGCAAGCTGGTCGCCTGGCTCGCTGCGCGTACGCGCGACGTGGCCGCCGCCGAGGACGCGCTGGCCGATGCCTTTGCCGCCGCCCTCGAGCGCTGGCCGCGAACCGGCGTGCCGGAAAAGCCGGAAGCCTGGCTGCTGGCGGTGGCGCGGCGGCGCCGTGTCGATGCGGTGCGGCGGCGGCTCACCAGCGAGGCCGGCCGCGAGCATCTCAAGCTGATTGCGCAGGAGGCGGAGGAACGCATGACCGAGGAAGACCTGCCCGACGATCGGCTGCGGCTGATGTTCGCTTGCGCCCATCCGGCGATCGAATCGAGCGTGCGTTCGCCGCTCATTCTGCAGACGGTGCTGGGGTTCGACGCCGCGACGATCGCCTCCGCCTTCCTGGTCTCGCCCGCAACCATGGGCCAGCGCCTGGTGCGGGCCAAGAGCCGCATCCGTGAAACCGGCATTCCGTTCCGCGTGCCGGAGCGGGCCGAACTCGGCGAAAGGCTGGACGCGGTGCTGGAGGCGATCTATGCCGCCTTCGCCGAAGGCTGGTCCGATCCGGCCGGCACCGAAACGCGGCGCCGCAACCTGGCGACCGAAGGCATCTGGCTCGGCCGGCTGGTGGCCTCGCTGATGCCGGAGGAACCGGAGGCACTGGGCCTGTTGTCGCTGATGCTGTTTGCCGAGTCTCGCCGCGCCGCACGGCGCAGCGCCGAAGGCGACTTCGTGCCGTTGGCGGAGCAGGATTGCCTTCTATGGGACCGTGCCCTCATCGACGAGGCGGAAGCGCTGCTTTCCCACGCAGCGGCCAAGGGCGTCATCGGCCGCTACCAGCTTGAGGCGGCCGTGCAGTCCGCGCATGCGGCACGAAGGCTCACCGGCCGCACCGACTGGGTGGCAATCCAGGAACTCTACGACGCGCTGCTTTCGATCGCAGGATCGCCGGTGGTGGCGATAAACCGCGCGGTGGCGATCGCCGAGGCCGAGGGCGCAGTGGCCGGATTGGCGGCTCTTTACGTGCTGGGCGACGACAAGCGGCTTGACGAGTACCAGCCCTATTGGGCCGCACGCGCCGGTCTCCTGGCCAGGCTTGGTCAGGTACCGCAAGCCTGCGAAGCCTATGACCGGGCGATCGGCCTCGAGCGCGACCCGGCGGTGCGCCGGTTCCTGCAAGGAAAAAGAGCGGTGCTCAGAAATTGAGCTTCAGCCCGGCCACATCTCGTGCGAGGTGTTGAGCGTCTTCATCAGCGGATGGTCGCGCAGCCGCGCCCACAGGCGTTCGATGTTCGGCCATGCCGTCCGCGCGCTGTCGATGTCGGGATACCAGGCCACCAGCATGACCAGATAGATGTCGGCCAGCGACATCCGGTCACCGACCAGCCAGTCACGGCCTTCGAGCGCGGCATCGAGAACGGCAAAGCCGCGGTCCATCTCTGCCACGGCCGCCTGCTTGACCGCCTTGGTGCCTTCGGGATCGGCAGTGTAGCGGTATGCGTAGTAGAAACGCAGCACCGCCGAATAGAGAACAGACGACATAAAGGCCATCCAGCGCAGGAAATCCGCGCGGGCAGGCGCTTCTGCTCCCGGCGCCAAATTGGCGTCGGGGTGTCGCTCGGCAAGCACGATGCAGATCGCTGCCGATTCGGTCATCGAGCTTCCGTCCGGCAAGGTCAGCACCGGCACCTGGTTCAACGGACTGATGTCGAGGAAGGCGGGATCGGGCCGGTCGGTCTTCGGCACGTCGATCTGCTCAAATGGTACATTGGCCAGCGCCAGCGCCGCCTCGACCACGAAGCCGCCGCTGCCGGGACGGGTATAAAGCTTGTACATAAATTCTCCCCCGGCCCGGCAGCGG
>NZ_RZQY01000523.1:0-4329 GCF_003998575.1 Mesorhizobium sp. M7A.F.Ca.CA.001.10.2.1
GCGATACAGGGAGGGCTGCGGGGTCCCTCCTTCTCGGCCTCGACGATGTGGGAGGAGCCTGTGCGGCGAAACGGGCTAGACGCCCCCAGGCCCAGAACTTGGGCGAAACCAACTCCCACCAAAGCACAGCCGCTTTAGTAGCCGAACAATGAAGCCTCGCTCGACGAGCCGCCGCCTCTACTGTCAGCGGCATCACGCGGTTGAAGCGAACAGCGCAGCGGCTACTGTTTCCCGCACAACTCGGACGGCAATTGGGACAAGTCCGCACATGTCGTCACGTAAGCTGAACGCCGCAGGTACAGCCAAATTGGGGGCGGGGCGTTTCTGCCGTTTTGATAGAATTCTATCAAACTGACAATTTTCCTTGCACGAATGCAAGGAGAGCTCGATTGACTCCCCTCCTTTCTTGTCAAGGATGGGTTTGCAGGCTGCGGTGCGGCAGAAGCCGGACAGAACGGCGACCGGTCGAGTAAAGGCCTGCGCAAACAAGCGCGCATATTGCGGGCGCCCGCACGGAGGAGAAGACGCTCGTCCTGGTGAAAGACAACGATGCTCAGGCGCCATTGCCATTTGCCGAGGGGGTCCGCGCGCCGGAAATTTCGAAGCAACAAAGGTGAGATCGAGAATGATGATGGCGAAATACAACACAGCTCACCGTCCAGTGCAGTTCTACCGGCGGGTGGCGGAGTGGGATGGGCTGCCAAATGGAACGTAAAAAGATCAGCAAGGAGATGCTTGGCGATAGTCAGGCGCTGCGCAAGCTGCGTGAGCACCTTGTCAAGGTGGCCAAGGCGAAGACTACGGTCCTGTTGCGAGGTGAATCCGGAACCGGCAAGGAGCTGGTTGCCAAAGCCATTCACGAGCTCTCGCCTCGCGCCAAGCAGCCCTTCATCAAGGTCAATTGCGCGGCGCTCACCGAGACGCTTCTGGAATCTGACTTGTTCGGTCATGAGAAGGGTGCCTTCACCGACGCGAGCAGTTTGCGCAAGGGGCGCTTTGAGGCTGCCGACAAAGGCACATTGTTTCTGGACGAGATTGGCGAAATATCAGGTTCGTTCCAGGCTAAGCTGCTGCGTGTCCTGCAGGAGCAGGAGTTTGAGCGCGTCGGCAGCAACCACACCATTAAAGTTGATGTTCGCGTGATTGCCGCAACGAACAGGGACTTGGAAACGGCAGTTCAACGCAAGGAGTTCCGGCAAGACCTCTATTATCGCATCAACGTCGTCACTTTACGCGTGCCGGCATTGCGCGAAAGGCGAGGTGATATTCCGCTCTTGGCCGCTCAGTTTCTCAAGAATTTCAATACTGAGAATGATCACACGCTGACCTTCGCTCCCGAAGCGATTGAGGTGCTAATGAACTGCGAATTTCCAGGTAACATCCGAGAGCTCGAAAACTGCGTTCAACGGACGGCAGTTCTGGCGACGGGTCCATCAATCCTCAGAACTGACTTTGCCTGTTACGCGGATCAGTGCTTGGCCGCGGCGCTGTGGAAGAACGGACAGCCGACGTCAGAGAAGTCGACTACGATCGAGCCTTCCGCCGCCTGTGCCGCCCCGCCCGTCGGCGACGGGCAAGCGCCGATAGGCCCTGCCACGACTCGTGGTAGGGTGCCCGATGCCGATACGGTCATTGCTGCCATGGAAAAGTGTGGCTGGGTGCAGGCAAAGGCGGCGCGCCTGCTCGGTTTGACCCCGCGCCAGATCGGCTACGTGCTGAGAAAACGCGGTATCGAGATCAAGCGTCTCTGAAACAACCCGCCGAGCAAGAGCTGGAGCAGGTCAAGCATTGGTGCTCTGGCGCCGAGCCCATCGGCCAGGCTTACGAAGTGGGTGTGAACAGCGCTGCCAAGATTCCGGCCGTGTGCTTTCTACCACCAGTCGTACTGGGGCTCTGCGACTGACAAACTAAAAAGGAGTAATCCTCTGGCGGGACCTGGTCGATACATTAGCTGATGGCTTACCGCTCGATATCACGCAATCTGAGATGGGCATGAAAGTGAGTTCGACCGCTGGACAGTTGCCGACTTCGTCAGGTATTGGCCCCTGCGACCGGTTGATCTCCGATATCCAAATTCTTGGAAGTTGGTCGAGACGAAACTGTCGCCCCGGCTCGTGACCGACCGCGCGCCCGGCAAGATCGAGTTACAAAGTTGCCGAGGCAGTTTGATGTGCGTTCCTGCATCACTGTACGGGACACGACCTGACGGGAGACTATGATGCGTAGCCAAAAAGAAAAGATGCTCGCAGGCGAGTTTTACAATGCGGCGGATCCGGAGATCCAAGCTGACCTGTTGGCAACCGGGGCTTGGCTCAAGCGGTACAATGATACGCTGGGGCAGACCACGGGGCATTGGCATGAGCTTTTGTCCGAGCGGCTGGGAGAGGTTGGGCGCGGAACGGTCATCCGTCCGCCCTTTTTTTGCGACTACGGATTCAATATCCGCATTGGAGCCAATGCCTACATCAACTTCAACTGCGTTATTCTTGACGTGGTAGAGGTCAAAATCGGGCAAGGAACGGCAATTGGGCCTGCTGTGCAGATTTATACCGCCGATCATCCACATGATGCCGAGCAGCGGCAGGCCGGCCTGCAGGTCGGGCGTCCTGTTCACATTGGCAGCCGTGTCTGGATCGGCGGTGGAGCAATCATTCTGCCTGGCGTCACGATTGGTGATAATGCAGTGGTAGGCGCTGGCTGCGTGGTCACACGAGATGTTCCCGCCGGGGCAAAGGTAGTGGGAATTCCTGCTCGCGTGGCCGACCCACATAAACAGGCATAATCAACCTCGTTGACCCTGGAGGTGCATGCGAACTGTCGAAACTGTGCCGAATTTTTGTCGAAGCCATTGAGCGCTGCATATGTTGTCGCGACTCGGGCGCTTCAGTTCTTTTGCCACGGGGGTCACAAGATCATGTGCGTAATGCCGCCGCAACGTGCTCACGTCCCGCAGCAGCGGACCCTTTCACATGGCCCAACGAATTCAGAGCCTACGTTGTGCTGCCACTAGCATTACTGCTCACGAATGTATTCCCAACTGAGTTTTCGCCCTTGGAGGCAAGCAGCGACTCACCAGCAATCGCCGGCCATTAATCCTGGCTAGCATCGACCCCGACGAGGCGAGCCGCGGCGTTGCGGATCGGCATGTCGATGACCGTGATTGCGCCTTCGGCAAGGAAACGACGTTCGTTTCTGGTCAGCGTAGCCGAATCGATCACCGCAAAATGTGGGCCAGTGGAGCGCTTCATCAGCTGTCTGGCATATGTGCGCAGCATCTGATCGTTGAAGCGGCAGCCCACGAAGAAAAAACCCCGGTTGACGCGCCGTTGCTTCACCGCGTCCGGGATCGGCGTCTGGATATCAATTTCGGTTAGGACTTCGACGTAATCGGAATCAGCCACGAGGAAGTTTGCCGCCGGCCTGACGCTGCCGTGCGGCGCATAGAGCACCGTCCTAGCCACTTGTTCGGCCTCGAGTTCTGTTCCTGACAAATCGTAAGTTCTCGTCCAGATGTTACCGATTCCGGTCGCGCGCGTCGTTCCTTGTATCTCGACAACGTCTGTTTGGCCGGCCTCTGCAAGGGCTGCTCGCATGGCGCCATCGTACCAGCTGTCGATGATGACAGACAGTTGAAGGGTTGCGAGCCAGGCGTGAAGAACGGTCGGCTCGGCGGGGGCTGCGAATATCTCCGCCATCCACGCTTGGAGAGTCCGACGATGTCGGCGCTGCTCGATAAACTGCGCGACCGACCACATATTGGTGCGAATCCTGGAAGGGGCAGGCGCCCGCTTGTTGAGGGCCGCGGCGACATCTTCAGGGGTGCAAGGTACAGGGGATTCCGGTGGGTTAAGCTGCAGAAGACCAGGACCGAGATAGGGGATCACTCGATCGGCCTTGAGAGCGCCGTTCAGCAGGTCAATCAGTTTTTTGGCAAAACTGCCCCGGACGACGACGAGATGGTCCCAGCTCAGCATCGTGTTCATACGCGTTTCCTCTCCGCCACTGAACCCACCGGCATCAGGCCCCGTCGGAAATCTTCATCGCCTCGACGGTGATCGGCAAACGCGTGTCGCGCGGAAGGTCGGGCAGCATGAGCCGCCAACCGTTCCTGAGCGTCACGGTCCCGCCCCATAAGTCAGCGTTCTCAATCTCGGTGATCGGCTCTTCGAGATCCTTCTTGGGGACATAAGCCGACAAGCCAGTAGCGGTCCTGCGAATCATTACTTTCATCCGGCTGTTCCCCCGTTGGAAATGCCTTCAGCTCCGCAGGGAACCTCGACTTTGTCGAGGCTAATGAGTTCGCGCGCTCGCATGCCGACGACCGTGCCA
>NZ_RZQY01000524.1:0-4329 GCF_003998575.1 Mesorhizobium sp. M7A.F.Ca.CA.001.10.2.1
CAAGCGGCTGCAGGAGGCGGGCTACGACCGCTATGCCGAGACGCTCTATCGCGACCTTGCCGGGCAGTTGACCAGTCCGGGCGAACTGGCGCTGCTGGCTGTCCTTGCGGAAAAGCAAGGGAACCATTTCATGGCGCTGAAAATCGGCAAGATCGCCGGGGCGCGTGGCATCGATGTCGGCGCATTGTCGCATCCGCTCGGCGTCATTCCCGATTCGGCCGACATTTCCGGCTCGGGCAAGGCCCTGGCCTATGCGATCGCCCGTCAGGAAAGCGAATTCAACATCGGCGCCGTGTCCAGCGCCGGCGCGCGCGGGCTGCTGCAGCTGATGCCGGGAACCGCAAGGCAACTGGCGAAGAAGGCCGGGCTGCAGTTTTCGCAAACACGGCTGACCACCGATGCCGGCTACAATGCGACGCTTGGCTCAGCCTTCCTCGGCGAACAGCTCGATCGCTTCAACGGCTCCTACGTGCTGACCTTCGCCGGCTACAATGCCGGCCCCAACCGAGCCAGCCAGTGGGTGGCCAGATATGGCGACCCGCGCGGCAAGGACATCGACGCGGTCGTCGACTGGATCGAGCGGATTCCCTACACGGAAACAAGGAGTTACGTTCAGCGCGTGATGGAGAATTACGAGGTCTACAAGATGCGTATTTCGGGCAAATACGACATTGTCGGGGATCTGGTGAACGGGCGGAGTTGAGGGGATAAGGACAGGCAAGCCAAAGGCTGGCGCTCTACGGCGCCCCCCTCTGTCCTGCCGGACATCTCCCCCTCAAGGGGGGAGATTGGATGTCACCTCGGCTTTCGCCAATTGTCAGCGTCAAAGAAATCGCGCCGCCAATGAAGCCACTGATCTCCCTCCTTGAGGGGGAGATGTCCGGCAGGACAGAGGGGGGCGCTGTCACTCCAACGTCTCCAAGATGGCATCCTTCTATTTGACCATCCCTACCCTCGCCTGTAGCAGTCGGGATGATCCGGTCAGGGGAACCCCTTTCAAATGTCAAACGACCCAGGCTTCTCCGACTTCTTCTACAGCGCACCGGATGGGCTGAAGCTCCATGCTCGCATCTACGGTGAGGCCAATAGCGGATCCTGGCCGGTTGTCTGCCTGCCTGGCCTGACCCGCAACGCCAGGGATTTTCACGAGCTGGCGCTCTATCTGTCGACGCATGCGGCAACTCCGCGCAAGGTAATCGCCTTCGACTACCGTGGGCGCGGGCAGTCAGCCTATGATCCCGACGCCAAAAACTACAATGTCGGCGTGGAGGCTGGCGACATCCTAGCCGGGCTGACGGCGTTGAACATCGGAGAAGCGGCCTTCATCGGCACCTCGCGCGGCGGGCTGATCATCCATGTGCTCGGGATGATGCGGCCATCGGTCCTGAAAGCCATTGTTTTCAACGACATCGGACCGCTGATCGAGACGGCCGGACTTGCCCATATCCAGTCCTATCTCGAGCGCGACCCGGCACCGAAAACCCGCCCAAAGGCAATTGCCGCCCAGCGCAGCGTGCATGGCGAAGACTTCTCCGCCCTTGCCGGCGCCGACTGGGACCGGATGATATGGGCTCTCTACCGCGAAACGGATGATGGGCTGATGCCGGATTTCGATCCGAAGCTGGTGGATACCGTGGCGAGCCTCGATCTGACGCAGAAGCTGCCTGATCTATGGCCTCAATTCGAGGCGTTGGCCGCCATCCCGTTGCTCGCCATACGTGGTGCCAATTCGAGATTGCTGTCCATAGACACGCTCAACCAGATGAGAGAGCGCCATTCCATGATGGAGACGATCACTGTCGAGGGCCAGGGCCATGCGCCATTCCTCGAGACCGGCAGCCTACCGGGCGACATAGCCGCTTTTCTCGACCAAGCCGAGCG
Organism: Mesorhizobium sp. M7A.F.Ca.CA.001.10.2.1; assembly: GCF_003998575.1. Classification (NCBI taxonomy): domain Bacteria; kingdom Pseudomonadati; phylum Pseudomonadota; class Alphaproteobacteria; order Hyphomicrobiales; family Phyllobacteriaceae; genus Mesorhizobium; species Mesorhizobium sp. M7A.F.Ca.CA.001.10.2.1. Next base: position 1,882 of record NZ_RZQY01000524.1, read on the forward strand.
GAAGAATATCCCGAAGTAAATCCCATGACCAAACAAGGTCACGGGATAGCTATGATAGTATAGGTGGAGATTCTTTAGCCTACTTGGCCTTTGAACTTTTCCGAGCCGCTTTCGGCGACTCCTTTGCGGCGGCGGCTGCCTCATCCTTCTTTTTCCGCTCTGCCGTCGGCGACGAAGGCGTCGTCACGGGCGAAGAAAACACGGAGCCTTCAGCGCGATTGCCGCCCGGCTGAGTCGATCGAGGTGTTTCCAGCACGATGACACAGCCATCGAGATCGTTGGTGGCCAGATGCGCGTAGCGCATGGTCATCGACAACGTCTGGTGGCCGAGCCACATCTGCACGCGCCTGATGTCGATGCCGCCCTGGACAAGGCGCGAGGCGCAGGTATGGCGCAGTATGTGCGGCACCACCTGGTCGTCTGCGCCAAGTCCGACTTCGGCCTTCGCGTCGTTCCAGATGGCACGAAACTGTGCCTGGCTAAGCTTTGTGAACGGTCCCTTGGGCCGACGGCCTTCGGTGGGCGGCAGTTTGATGACCTCCTTGACCCGCTCGGTCATCGGAATGGTGCGGCTGCGGCCGGATTTGGTGATCCAAAAGGAGACGCGATGCTCCTGGATATCGTTCCAGATCAGCCCAAGCGCCTCGCCGAGACGGCATCCGGTGTCGACCAGGAAGACGGAAAGCCTGTAGGCATCCTCGCTGCGGCTCTTGATGGCGGCGAACAGGCGCGCCTCTTCGTCCCTTTCGAGGAAGCGAATCCGACCCGCCCGCTCCTTCTGGCGGCGGAACTCGGGCAGGCTGTGGATATCTCCCATCTTGTGAGCCTTGCGCAGCAGTTTGCTGAGGGCAGCCATCTTTCGATTGATGGTTGCGTTGCTGTTGCCGCGCTGGCGCAAGGTGCCGATAAGGTTGTCCAGGGTACTTTGGTCAAAGGCGCTGAAACGCTCCCCAAGGAGGATCTCGTCTATTTCGCCGATGAACGAGCTGACATTATACTTATGCCGCCCATCATCCCATAATATGTCCCGATATGCTGAAAAAAGATCTCCGACCCGATGCGACTTTACTTCTCTAATCTTATTGTAGGTGTATCGAATCTTCGGACTTTGAGAAGAAAACATCGAAAAATGATCAGAGGACTCGCCCTCTTGAATCGCTTCGTTCGTCATCATTTGCCACACCCCCGAGTGGGATAGGTCAGCCCTACCCGCTTGGAAGCGTCCTTTCAAGAGATTTTAATCACGCAGTTGTGATTTCATCCGCCCATCAGCGGATCCCACGAAACCACTCCACGGATTTATTCAGCTACCGTTACCCCCATCCTTCTGTTTGCCTTGATCCAGTCGCGAAAACAAAAACAGCCCGGGCGTTGTGCGCCCGGGCTGGATTTCACCTGTAAGGAACCAGCCCTTAGAACGAGCGCTGGAAGCGGAGGATACCGCCGATGTTGCTTTCCTTGTCGGCGCTGGTCCAGTTGGACGCAGGGTAGCTGCCGGCATTGAGGTAGTCGACTTCGGCCGTGATCGTGAAGCCTGGAACCACGTCGTAAGCGATGTTCGCCGCGATGCCGAGGTTTTCGTCTTCATCATACGACACCTGGGCGTTGAACGAGGTCTTCTCGTTGAACTTGTAGGTGCCACCGCCCCAGACTGCCCAGTTGCCGCCCCAGAGCTTGTACATGCCGCGGCCACCGGCCGGGAGAGCATAAGTGCCGTCATTGTAGTTGTCGTCGGTGCCGTAGCCACCCATGATGAACAGCGAGAGTTCGTTCGAAACGTTGACGTCCAAGCGAACCTTGCCAGCGACTTCTTCATAGTTGCTGTCATACGACACAACGCCGGTGATCGCGCCCCAACCCTGCGTCCACTTCACACCGCCGACGACATGCGGAACGTAGCTGTCGATCGTGAAGTCGCCATAGCCTTCTTCGAGCGAGACGACGGCCGAGAAGCCGTTGCCTGCATCGAAGTAGTACTGGATGACATTGGTGTCGAAGCCGCCGTAGGGGACCAGCGTATCCTGGATGACGTTGCCGGCATAGCCGATGAACGTATCGAAGGCCGATTCGTCTTTACCGACACGGAGACCACCGAGCTGGATCCAGGCGAAGTTCAGCGAGACGCCCTTGTTGTAGGCGTTGCCAGAGTAGGTGTCGTCGCTAAATCTCGTGTTGCCGAAGTTGAAGCGGGTTTCGGTGTAGGTCTTCAACGTGCCGAGCTCGGTTTCCTGGCCGGTCCAGGTCTTCAGCGTGAAGCGGGCGTTCTTCTGCCAGGTATCGTTGACTTCACCGTCTTCTTTGTCCCGGGCCCAGGCACCATCGAACGAGCCGACGTCGCCAGCGCCGATATCATAACGGACATAGCCGCCGATGCGCAGGCAGGTTTCGGTGCCGGGGATGTAGAAGTAGCCAGCGCCGTAGACGTCGCAGATCTTGACGTATTCAGCG
>NZ_RZQY01000525.1:0-4315 GCF_003998575.1 Mesorhizobium sp. M7A.F.Ca.CA.001.10.2.1
GGCCTGGTGCTGGCCGCCAAGAACGAGGTGGCGCTGAAGCACATCGAATTCATCCAGCTCGAACCGACCAAGGCGCTGGCAGTGCTGGTGTCGCAGAATGGCGACGTCGAAAATCGCGTCGTCGAGCTGCCCGCCGGCATCACCGTCTCGCAACTGCACGAGGCCTCGAATTTCCTTAACGCCCATATACGCGGCCGCACGCTGGCCGAGGCGCGGATCGAGATCGCCCGCATCAAGGAAGAAACCAGGGCCGCGCTCGACACGCTGTCGCAGGACCTAGTCGAGAAGGGGCTGGCGGTGTGGGCCGGCGCCGATAGCGGCCTGCCGGCACGGCTCATCGTGCGCGGGCGCGCCAATCTGCTCGAAAACGTCACCGCCCAGGCCGACATCGAACTGCTGCGGCATCTGTTCGAGGACATGGAGACGCAGGACGGGCTTATCCAGCTGCTTGACCTCGCCGAGCAGGGCTCGGGCGTGCGCATCTTCATCGGCTCGGAAAACAAGCTGTTTTCGCTGTCGGGCTCGTCGCTGGTGGTGGCGCCTTATCGCGACAAGGATGCCCGCGTCGTCGGCGCGCTCGGCGTCATCGGCCCGACCCGGCTGAACTACGCGCGCATCGTCCCAATGGTCGACTATACGGCGCAGCTGATTTCACGCATGCTGCGCTGAGCTGATCCAACCGAGGAGACGATGATGGCGCTCGAAGAATTCAAGGCCCGGATCAGCCTCCTGCTGGAGGAGATGGTCAACCAGCCGGAAGACCAGCACGAGATCCAGGAGCAGTTGCGCGAAAAACTGCAGGAAATGCGCGCCATGGGCCTGCCGCTGCCGGCCGATCTCGTCGAGTTGGAAAAACGCCTCGACGACGATTTTTACGCCGCCGGGACCTGAACCGGGGAACCGGAAGCTTCCTCCACCTCATCATGTGCCGTGGAACGATCGACGAAACCGGTCGTTCCTGTTTTCACGCCCAAACATTGGAGGACCGAATGATGCGTTTTGCCGGCTCCGCACTTTCCGCCGCACTGTTTCTCTCGACCGCTTCATTCGCCCAGCAGGCGGACGAGCCGGTGCTGAAAGGCGCGGACGCCTTCGGTGACTGGCGAGCCGACAAGCCGGGCACACGCCGCCTGATCGAACCGGATGATCTGCCTAAGCCCTATGCCAACAGATCGACCTCTAACAGCGCCGGCGTTGCGGACATGCCGGCAGACGCGAAGCTGCAACTGCCGCCGGGATTCTCGGCCGAGCTGGTTGCATCCGGCATCGACAATCCACGCGTCGTGCGCGTCGCGCCGAACGGCGACCTGTTCGTCGCCGACAGCAAAGCCAACCAGGTCCGCATCTATCGCCTCGCCGAAGGCGGTGCGAGCCCTGTGCAGGACGGCATCTTTGCCGGCAGTCTCAAACGGCCCTATGGCATTGCCTTCTATCCGCCGGGCGCTGACCCGCAATGGGTCTATGTCGCCAATAGCGACAGCATCGTGCGCTTTGCCTACCGCAATGGCGACCTGAAGGCCTCCGGCGATCCGGAAACCATCGTCGGCAACATCCCGGCCAATCATCACTGGACCCGCGACATCGCCTTCTCGCCTGATGGCAAGACGCTTTATCTGTCGGTCGGCTCGGGATCGAATGTCGCCGAGCGCATGGGCAAGGAACCGAAGGGCGGCCTCGACGCCTGGGCGAAGTCGCAGCCGTTGGGTGCAGCCTGGGGTTCCGAAGACGGCCGCGCCGGCGTGCTGGCCTTCGATCCCGATGGCAAGAACGGCCGCATCTTTGCCACCGGCCTGCGCAACTGCTCGGGTATGACCGTGCAGCCGGCGACCGGCGCGCTGTGGTGCGTCGTCAACGAACGCGATGCGCTTGGCGACAATGTGCCGCCCGAATACGCGACCGTGGTCAAGGAGGGCGCCTTCTATGGCTGGCCCTGGTACTATATCGGCGACAATGAGGATCCGCGCCACAAGGGTGAGCGCCCCGATCTTGCCGGCAAAACGACCGTTCCCGATGTGCTGATGCAGGCGCATTCGGCTCCGCTCAACATCGCCTTCTACGAAGGGAAGAGCTTTCCGGCCGAATACAAGGGCGATGCTTTCGTCGCTCTGCACGGTTCATGGAACCGCGGCAACCGGACCGGCTATAAGGTGGTGCGATTGCTGTTCAAGGACGGCAAGCCGACCGGCGAATATGAGGATTTCATCACCGGCTTCGTCTCCAACGGCGAGGTCTGGGGCCGGCCGGTCGGTGTGGCGGTGACCATGGATGGCGCGCTGATCGTCACCGAGGACGGCAACGGTACCATCTGGCGTGTCACCCATGGCGACGGTCGCTCCTGATCTGCTTGGGTAGCGCAGGCCCCCTCACCCGGATTGCCAACCGAATTGCGAAGAGCAATTCGGGACAATCCGACCTCTCCCCGGCGGGTAGAGGAGGTAGGCGGGCCCGTGCTCGTCTCTTCTCCCCAGTGGGGAGAAGGTGGCCGCGAAGCGGCCGGATGAGGGGGCTTCGTGAGGCGAGGCCCCCGATATCTGGTGCAATAGAATCCGACCCCAGGGAATTCAATCTTAGCCGGTCCCATGCGACAAGGCATTCTGATCTGAGACGAATGCCATGACCCTTACCGGATTCCTCGCCTACAGCGCCGCCCTCGGCATCGCAGCCGCGATCCCTGGTCCCGGCATCACCGCGCTGGTCGCGCGTGCGCTCGGCTCCGGCTTCCGCTCGTCGCTGGCGATGTCCTTTGGCCTGATGGTGGGCGACATCACCTATCTGACCGCCGTGGTGCTTGGCCTCGCCTTCGTCGCACAGAGTTTCGGCATGGTTTTCCTGGCCATCAAATGGCTCGGCGTCGCCTATCTCGCCTTCCTCGGCTGGCGCTTCTGGAACAGCGGCATCACGCCCGAGACCGTCGAGGCCCGAACGGGCAGCGCGGGATTGCTGTCGAGCTTTGCCGCCGGCCTGACTGTCACGCTCGGCAATCCGAAGACGATGATCTTCTATCTCGCCATCACGCCGACCATCGTCGACCTGAAAACCATCACGCTGGCAGACTATGGTATCCTCGTCGCGCTGACCGTTGTCGTGCTGTTGGTGGTGCTGGTGCCGTATCTTGCGCTGGCTGCCAAGGCGCGCTGGTTCCTGAAATCTCCGCGCGCGCTCAAGGCGCTGAACCGCACGGCTGCCGGCTTCATGGTCGGTGCTGCTGCAGCGATTGCCGCCCGCCAATAGCGAGCTTTCGGCCAAAGCATTTCGCAAACAGGCCTTTGCGGGAAATGCTTTTCCGAGACGGCACTGTTTTAGACACAGGTCCCACTCGGATATTTTCAATCGACAGTCTATCTTGCACGGTCGAAGGTCCTATCTTGCCTGCAATTCCACTTGCCTGAAATCCTTACTCGCCTGAAGTTCTGGGAGCGAAACAAATGAAGAAGCCCGCCACATCAGCCCGCGTGCCCGGCCGCGGCCGCGTCTACGATTCCATCACCGACACGATCGGCGATACGCCCCTGGTGCGGCTCGACAAGTTCGCCCGGGAAAAGGGCATCGTCGCCAATCTCATCGCCAAGCTCGAATTCTTCAATCCGATCGCCTCGGTCAAGGACCGCATCGGCGTGGCGATGATCGAGGCGCTGGAGGCGTCGGGCAAGATCTCTCCCGGCAAGACCACGCTGATCGAACCGACGTCGGGCAACACCGGCATTGCGCTTGCCTTCGCCGCTGCCGCCAAGGGCTACAAGCTGATCCTGACGATGCCCGAAACGATGTCGATCGAGCGCCGGAAAATGCTGGCGCTGCTGGGCGCCGAGCTGGTGCTGACAGAAGGCCCGAAAGGTATGAAGGGCGCCATCGCCAAGGCCGACGAACTGGCAGCGACGATCCCCAACGCGATCATCCCGCAGCAGTTCGAGAACCCGGCCAATCCAGAAATCCATCGCACGACGACGGCCGAGGAAATCTGGAACGATACGCATGGCGAGGTCGACATCTTCGTCGCCGGCATCGGCACCGGCGGCACCATCACCGGCGTCGGCCAGGTGCTGAAGAAGCGCAAGCCCTCCGTGCATGTCGTCGCCGTCGAGCCGGACTCCTCGCCTGTTCTGTCGGGCGGCCAGCCCGGCCCGCACAAAATCCAGGGCATCGGCGCCGGCTTTGCGCCCAAAATCCTCGACACGACGATCTATGACGAGATCGTCAAAGTGTCGAACGAGGATTCCGTGGCCAATGCCCGCCTCGTCGCCCGCCTCGAAGGCGTGCCGGTCGGCATCTCTTCGGGCGCCGCCCTGCAGGCGGCCATCGTCGTCGGCTCGCGGCC
>NZ_RZQY01000526.1:0-4286 GCF_003998575.1 Mesorhizobium sp. M7A.F.Ca.CA.001.10.2.1
CAACAAGATCGATCTTGTCGATTTCGATCAGGCGGTTTTCGACCGGATCGTCGAAGACTACGGGCAATTCTCGCGCGATCTCGGCTTCCAGACCATTGTGCCGATCCCGATGTCGGCCCGTTATGGCGACAATGTCAGCCGCCGGTCGGAAAGCATGGAATGGTATTCCGGTCCGACGCTGATCGAGCATCTCGAAACCGTGTCGGTCGACGAAGCGATGGTCGAACTGCCGTTTCGTTTCCCTGTCCAGTATGTCAACCGTCCCAATCTCGACTTTCGCGGCTTTGCCGGCACGGTCGCCTCCGGCTCGGTTGCGCCCGGCGACGAGGTCGTTGTCGCCAAGTCCGGCAAATCCTCGCGCGTCAAGCGGATCGTCTCGTATGGCGGCGATCTCGCCCAGGCGGCCGCCGGCCAGGCCGTCACGCTCGTCCTCGATGACGAAGTCGAAATCTCGCGCGGCAACATGCTGGTTTCGCCTGCCGCACGGCCGCAGGTCGCCGATCAGTTCGCCGCCAACATCGTCTGGTTCGACGAGCATGCGTTGCTGCCAGGCCGCTCTTACATCCTGCGCACCGAGACCGACCAGACCAGCGCCACCGTCACCGACCTGAAATATCGGATCAACGTCAATGACTTTGCCCATGAAGCGGCAAAGTCGCTCGAAATGAACGAAGTCGGCATCTGCAACATTTCGACGCGGACGCCGATCGCCTTTGATCCCTTCGCCGAAAACCGCACCACCGGCGCCTTCATCCTGATCGACCGCATCTCCAACGCCACGGTCGGCGCCGGCATGATCCTGCACTCGTTGCGCCGCGCCGAAAACATCCATTGGCAGTCGCTCGATGTCGGCAAGCGCGTGCGCGCCGACATGAAGAACCAGCGGCCCGCCGTGTTCTGGTTCACCGGGCTGTCGGGTTCCGGCAAGTCGACCATCGCCAACCTGTTCGAAAAGAAGCTGTTCGCCACCGGCCGCCACACTTATATCCTGGACGGCGACAACGTCCGTCACGGTCTCAACCGCGATCTTGGTTTCACCGACGCCGATCGCGTCGAGAACATCCGCCGCGTCGCCGAAGTGGCGCGTTTGATGGCCGATGCCGGGTTGATCGTCATTGTTTCGTTCATTTCGCCCTTCAGCGCCGAGCGGCGCATGGCACGTGAATTGATGGCCGACGGAGAATTCGTCGAGGTGTTCGTCGATACGCCTTTCGAGGAATGCGCCAGGCGTGATCCGAAGGGCCTCTATGCGCGCGCGCTGAATGGCGAGATCAAGAATTTCACCGGCGTCGATTCCCCTTATGAAGCGCCGGAAACCCCGGAGGTCCATCTGCGGACACTCGGCAAGTCGGCCGAAGAGATGGTCGACGCCCTGGAACACTGGCTGAACGAGCGCGACATTGCCGAAGACCAATACGATAGCGGCGGCGGCATCTGACGACAGGCTGATGCTTGAAATCTTCGAGCGCTTGGCCTTGTCGGCCGGGCGCGAGGTGATGCGCGTGTTCCACGCCGGCTGTGCGGTTGACCGTAAGTCCGACGCCTCGCCGGTGACCGAGGCGGACCGCGAGAGCGAAAAGATCATACTCGCCGGACTGCGTGCCGCATTTCCCGATATCCCCTGCGTGGCCGAGGAAGAAGCTTCCGCCGGCATCGTGCCGCCCGATCTGGACGGGGCTTTTTTTCTGATCGATCCGCTCGATGGGACCAAGGAGTTCGTTAACCGCCGCACCGATTTCACGGTCAACATAGCGCTGGTTCGCGATGGCGTGCCGGAAGTCGGCGTCGTCTTTGCGCCCTGCACGGGCCGCTTCTTTTCCGGCCTGCCGGGCAGGGCGGAATCACTCGAAATCGATGGCGATTACCAGATCGTCGGCCGCCGGCCGATCGCGGCGAGAACGGCCGCGACGCCGCTGGCCGTCGTCGCCAGTCGGTCTCACAACACACCGGAAACCGAGGCCTATATTCGCGACCTCGGTGCCGCCGAAATCGTTTCGGTCGGTTCGTCCTTGAAGTTCTGCCTTCTCGCCAGCGCCGAGGCTGATGTCTATCCGCGCTTCGGCCGCACCATGGAATGGGACACAGCGGCGGGCGACGCCATCCTGCGCGCCGCCGGCGGCATGACGCGCACGCTCGACGGCCAACCTCTGGTCTATGGCAAGCGCAGGCAAAGCGACGACGAGGATTTTGCCAATCCGCATTTCATTGCCAGCGGCAGGGCGGCGGGCCCCGGCTGAGAAAGGCTCGGCAGCTTACTCTGCCGCGGCCTGCGCCGAATTCGAGCCGATATAGTTGCGGATCGTCTCGATGATGCGGTCCTGGTCGGCTTCGCTGAGATAAGGGTGCATGGGCAGGCACAGGATCCGCTTCGGCAGGTCTTCCGATACGGCAAGGCCGGTCGGCGTGCGCGGGTAGTCGCGATAAGCGACCTGGGCATGCAGCGGCTTCACGTAGTAAATGACAGACGGAATGCCCTTTTCGCCGAGATGCGCCCTCAGCCCGTCGCGCTTGGGCGTCTCGATCGCGTATTGCGCCCAGGCCGAACGGCTGCCGTCCAGATTGCGCGCCGCAGTGACGATATCGCCAAGCCCTTCGGCATAGCGCTTTGCCACCACCTGCCGGGCGACCATCTCGTCTTCCAGGATAGCCAGCTTCTCGATCAGGATCGCCGCCTGGATCGTGTCGAGTCGCGAATTGATGCCGACGCGGACATTGTCGTACTGCGTCTCGCCCTTGCCATGGAAGGCGAAGGAGCGAAGCTGCTCGGCCAGCGCATCGTCATTGGTGAACATCGCGCCGCCGTCGCCGTAGCAGCCAAGCGGCTTGGCCGGATAGAAGCTGGTCGATCCGACATGGCCGAAAGCACCGCACATCTTGCCGTCGAGCGAACCGCCCATCGACTGGGCGGCATCCTCGATCACCATCAGCCCTTCGCGGTTGGCGATCGCCATGATCGCCTCGTAATCGGCGGCTAGGCCAAACAGATCGACAGGAATGATAGCCTTCGGCTTCAGCCTTCCTTCCTTCTTGATCATGGCGATGGCCGCTTCGAGGCTGGCAATGTCGATGTTGTAGCTATGCGGGTCGACATCGACGAACACCGGCTCGGCCTTGGCCAGTGCCACCACTTCGGCGGTGGCGGCGAAAGTGAAGCTCGGCACGAACACCGCGTCACCCGGGCCGATGCCGGCCGCAAACAGTGGCAACAGCAGCGCGTCGGTGCCGTTGGCGCAGGCCACGACATGCTTGGTGCCGATATAGGCGGCAAGCTTATTCTCGAATTCGGTGACTTGCGGGCCAAGAATATAACGGCCTTCGTCGACGACACGGTCGATCGCGGCCTTCAGCCGGTCGCGGATTTGTTCGCGCTGCGCGCCAAGATCGATGAACTGCATGTCGGCCTCAAAACGGGTTAGCCAGATAATCGGCCGCTGGTACCAGAGTTGCGCTTGCCGAGAAAGCCGGGCAGGCGGAGCCCTAAATTGCCCAAGTGTCGCAGTCCGTTACCAGTATTTCCCGGCGAATGTCAGTCAGATGCCGGAAATCCGGGCTTCGTCGGGCACCATCCCGCCCTTATAGCCCTGTAAAGAGCCCCTGCGAAACATAAAGTGATCGATTGGGCTCAACTTATGTTGAGCGTTGCTCAGGCGATTTCATGTCGCCAGGGTGGATTGGCGCCGGCCCGCGACACGGTCACTGCCGCCGCCTTCGCACCGAGCGCCAGCGCCTTGTGGATGGCGTCTTTCGACAAGCGGGAAATCGCCGCCTTGGTCAGCAGGCCCTGCTCATGCAAGGAGGCGAGGATGCCGGCGTTGAAGGTATCGCCGGCGCCGACCGTGTCGACCACCTCGACCTTTTCCGGCATGACGGTGACGGCATGTTCCCTGGTATAGCCGACGGCGCCTTCGCTGCCATGGGTGACGACGATCAGCTTCGGGCCTCGATCCAGCCAGTTGCGGATGACATCCTCGTGCGAGCCGGCTTCGCCGAACCAGGTCAGGTCTTCGTCCGACAATTTCACGATATCGGCCATCGCCATCATCGCGCGAATGCGCCTGAGGTGCTTGGCCTTGTCCGGTATGAAGTTCGGCCGGATGTTGGGATCGAGCATCATCACTCGACTTTCATGCTCGCGCCGCATGAACTCCTCATAGGCACTGCCGGCGGGCTCCGAAATCAGGCTGATGGCACCGAACAGCATGGCTTCGATCTCGCTGCCAAGCTGCGGCAGGTCGTCGACGGTCAGCATGCGGCCGGCGGTGTTCTCGTCATAAAAAGTGTAGGTC
>NZ_RZQY01000527.1:0-4285 GCF_003998575.1 Mesorhizobium sp. M7A.F.Ca.CA.001.10.2.1
AGCTCGGCACCGACCACGCCCTGGTGTCGTCGCCGCCATCTATGTTCTCGATCTTCCAGACCTCGGCGCCGAGATCGGCAAGGCTCATCGTTGCCCAAGGACCGGCGAGCACGCGGGAAAGATCGAGAACCTTGATGCCTTCGAGCGGCAGGCGCGCGGATCCTGCCGTACCGGCATTCTCGGAATGGTCCTCAGTCACGATCAAGATTCCTTCGGGTGAATTCGGCAGGCCAATCACACAGTCTTGAACGTGTTGACCGGCTCCGGAAAATGACAGGCGACGCGATGCGAACCGCCAGCCGGATCGAGCGGCGGTTCGACGGCAGCGCAGATCGCCTGCGCCTTGAAGCAGCGCGTGCGGAAGCGGCAGCCGGATGGTGGGTTGAGCGGGCTCGGCACGTCACCGGTCAGTACGATGCGCTCGCGCTTGCGCTCCTTCTCGGGATTGGCGAGCGGCACCGCCGACAGCAGCGCCTGCGTGTAGGGATGCAGCGCCCTCGAATAGAGTTCGGCCGCGGGTGCGATCTCTACGATCTTGCCGAGATACATCACCGCGACCTGGTGCGAGATGTGGCGCACGACCGAAAGATCATGTGCGATGAACAGATAGGATGTGCCGAAAGACTGCTGGATATCCCTGAGCAAATTGAGCACGCCAGCCTGCACCGAAACATCGAGCGCCGAAACCGGTTCGTCGAGGATCACCACTTGCGGGTTCAGCGCAAGCGCCCGGGCGATGACGACACGCTGGCGCTGGCCGCCTGACAGTTCGTGCGGATAGCGCTTGCCATGCTCGGGATTGAGCCGCACCAGTTCGAGCAGTTCGGCGACGCGGGCGCGGCGGTCGGCCGCCGACATGTCGCTCATGCGCAGCGGCTCGGCGACGTTGTCGGCAATGCGCATGCGCGGATGCAGCGACCCGTACGGGTCCTGGAAGACCAGCTGGATGTAGCGCCGCATCAGGCGCATGTCTTCGTGGTTGAGGGCGAGCAGGTTCTGGCCCCGGAACCAGCTTTCGCCGCTGGTGGGCTCGATCAGCCGCATCAGGCAGCGTCCGAGAGTCGACTTGCCGCAACCGGATTCGCCGACGAGGCCCAGCGTTTCGCCCGGCGCCAAGTCAAAGGACACATCGGCCACCGCACGCACATGGGCAACCGCGCGATCGAAGACGAGGCCACCGCGAACCGGAAAATCCTTGACAAGATGGCGCACGGAAAGCGCTGCCGCCGGCTTGGTTTCGACTTGAGTTTGCTCCACTGCGCTCATGGGGCCATGCTTCCACTGTCCAGTTCTGCCGCCGCCAGCGAGGCGCTATGGAAGGGCGGCAAGGTCGTCGCGAAATGGCAGGCCGAGAAGCGGCCGCCTATGTCGTGCAAAGGCGGATCCTCGGTCCTGCAGCGTGCCTCGGCATAGATGCAGCGCGGATGGAAGGCGCAGCCGCCCGGCAAGCGCCCAAGTGCGGGTGGCGAGCCATCGATCGAAAACAGCCGCTCGCGGCTTTCCTCGAGATTGGGGATCGAGGCAATGAGGCCGCGCGTATAGGGATGGCGCGGGTCGGCGAACAGCTCGGATACGCCAGCCTGTTCGACGACACGGCCGGAATAGACGACCGCGACGCGGTCGGCATGACCGGCGACGACGCCGAGATCATGGGTAATCAGCACCAGGCCAAGGCCGAGCCGCTCCTGCAACGAACGCAGCACTGCCAGTATCTGCGCCTGCACCGTCACATCGAGCGCCGTGGTCGGTTCGTCGGCGATCAGCAAATCGGGATCGTTGGCGACGGCCATGGCGATGACCGCGCGCTGGCGCATGCCGCCGGAGAATTCATGCGGATACTGGTTCACCCGGCGCTCCGGCTGCGGGATCGCCACCAGATTGAGCAATTCCACCGCCCGCGCCATGGCCTGCTTGCGGGTGACGCGCTGATGCAGCCTGACCGCCTCGGCGATCTGGGCGCCGACGGTCATCACCGGGTTTAGCGAGGACAGCGGGTCCTGAAAAATCATGGCGATGCGCGCGCCCCTGATCTTGCGCATTTCGCGTGACGATTTGCCGACCAGTTCGTCGCCGTTGAAGCGGACCGAACCGGTGACGACCGCGTTCTTCGACGTCAGGCCGAGCGCGGCGAGCATGCCGACGGACTTGCCCGAGCCGGATTCCCCGACAATGCCGACCACTTCGCCCTTGGCGACTTCGAGGTCGATGCCGCGCACCGCTTCGAACTGATCGCCTGCCCGCCGGAAGCCTACCCGCAGGCCGCGTATGGACAGCAGCGGCTCGCGCTCGCCTGCCTTGTCGGCTGCGCCGGACTGCGCTGAAGATATCTGTGCGCTCATCGCTTAATCCGACCTTGGATCGAGAATGTCGCGCAAGCCGTCGCCGATGAAGTTGAAGCCGAGCACGATGGTGAGGATGGCGACGCCCGGACCGAAGGCGATCCACCATTGGTAGAAATGGACGGCGCCATCGGAGATCATCGACCCCCATTCGGGCGTCGGCGGCGTGGCGCCGAGACCGATGAAGCTGAGCGACGCGGCAAGCAGCACGACCTGGCCGAGATCCATCGTCGCGCTGATCAGCACCGGGGTCCAGCAAAGCGGCAATATGTGCGTGAACAGCACGCGGCGCGGCCTGGCGCCGGCGGCGATCGCCGCCTCGACATGCTCACGCTCCTTCACCTCCAGCACCTGCGCCCGCATCAGCCGGGCATAGACCGGCCACCAGACCAGAACCATGGCGATGGCGGCATTGCCGAGGCCCGGCCCAAGCGACGCCGCGACGGCCATAGCCAGCAGCATCGGCGGGAAGGACAGAGTGACGTCGACAAGCCGCATGATCGCCGCACCGGTCAGCCCGCCGACGAACCCGGAAATGGCACCGAGCAGCGAGCCGATCACCACAGCCGAGACGACGACCAGAACCGCGATCGGCAGCGAATGCGCCGCCCCGTGCAAGGTGCGGGCGAGAACATCGCGGCCGAGAGCATCGGTGCCCAGCCAGTGCGCCCAGCTCGGCGGCTGCAAGCGGCGCGCGACCATTTCGAGCGGATCGAACTGCACGATTAAGGCGGCGAAGACGGTCATGAACAGCCAGAACAGGATGACGACCGTGCCGATGACCAACGGCGCGGTCAGCCATTCGGGAACAGCGGCGGAATGGGATTTGGTTGTGACCGCCGACATCAGCTCAACCTCACGCGCGGATTGGCCACCACGTAGAGGATGTCCGTGATGAGGTTGGTGACCAGGAAGGCGAGGCCGCCGACGATGGTGACGCCGATGATCGCCGGGAAGTCGAGCGCGCGCGCCGCCTCGACGGCATAGGAGCCCATGCCGGGCCAGGAAAAGATGGTTTCTGTCAGCACCGCGCCGGTGATCAGATAGGCGAAGGAATAGCCGATGACGGTCAGGGTCGGTACCATGGTGTTGCGCAACGCATGGACGATGACGACGCGGAATTCGCTCGCCCCCTTGGCGCGCGCGGTGAGGACGAACTCGCGGCTCATCACATCAAGCATGTTGGCGCGCACCAGCCGCGATATGGTGCCGGAAACCGTCCAGCCGAGGACGAAGGCCGGCAGAAGCAGGTGCCAGAGCGCGTCCTTGAAGACGGTCCAGTCGCCAGCCAGAAGCGAATCGATGGTCAGGAAGCCGGTGATGCCGGGCGGCAATGCCAGGCGGGCATCGACCCTGCCCGGCCCCGGCAGCCAGTTCAGCATGACGGAGAAGATGAACAACAGGCCGAGCCCCGACCAGAACACCGGCAGCGAAGAGCCGAACAAGGCGAACAGCCGCGCGCCATGATCGATCAGGCTGTTGCGGAAATAGGCGGCCAGCACACCAAGCACAATGCCGAGCGTGGTGCCGAAGATCATCGCAGCGAAAACCAGTTCGAGCGTTGCCGGCAAGCGGTAGAGAATGTCGGTGCCGACATTGCGCTTGGTGATGAACGAGGTGCCAAGATCGCCGCTCAGCAGATTCCCAAGATATATCATATAGCGTTCCGGCAAAGGACGATCGAGACCCCAGCGCGCCTTGGCGGCGGCCACCACTTCGGGGTTGCTCATCTGCTGTTCGGCGACAATCGCGGTCAGCGGATCGCCCTTGGTCACCGTAGTGATCAGGAAGGCGATGGTGACGATGCCGAGCACCAGAAACGGCATGGCGATAAGCCGGCGCAAAATATAGCGAGACACGTGGCTACCTTCACAAGGAGGGGCTTCGTAAGATGGCACAGGGCGCTTGGAGATGCCATCGAGGGAAGCATATTGACAGTGGGGGAA
>NZ_RZQY01000528.1:0-4272 GCF_003998575.1 Mesorhizobium sp. M7A.F.Ca.CA.001.10.2.1
GGATCGCCTTGCACGATGTAGAAGTTGGAAGCGGGCAATCCACCGCGAAGAATTTCGTCCAAGCCGGCAATGCCGGAACTTACAACGGGCTGCTTCTTTCGCTCGGTCATTCCGCCCTCGTCTCCAAACAGGAATCGTAAGCCGCCATAATCATAGGTTCGAAGTAGAACCTGGGTAGACCGACCGGCGGCCCGACCCCAGTATCTGGAATTCCAGTTTCTGTAATGGCCGCGCCGCCGTCAGGCAAGTAGCTCGTTGCAGGCCACGGCAATCACGGCCTGTGCCACATAAGGACGCACGCCTTCCCCTCGTCTGTGGAACCATCCGAGACGCCAGCAGTTTCATGAAGTTGACAGATGAACGGATGGGGTATGATTCAAGGGACCGTCGATAAAGCCGATGAGGATCGCTACCGCGTTCTCGTCGAGGCCGTTACCGATTATGCGATCTATATGTTGAACCGTTCGGGAACCGTGACGAGTTGGAACGCGGGGGCAGAGCGGTTCAAAGGCTATTCCGCGAGCGAGATCATCGGTCAGCATTTCTCGTGCTTCTACACGCAGGAAGATCGCGAAGCTGGTCTTCCATCGCGGACTCTGGAGACAGCAGCCCGCAATGGCAAATTTGAAACCGAGGGCTGGAGAGTGCGTCGCGACGGGAGCCGTTTCTGGGCTCATGTTGTGGTTGATCCTATATTCGATCCAAGCGGCAAATTAACCGGCTTCGCAAAAGTCACCCGTGATCTTACCGAGCGCAAGAAAGCGGAGGATGAAATCCGGAGAGGTCAGGAGCAGTTCCAGCGCCTGGTTCAGGGCGTGACGGACTACGCGATCTATATGCTTGATCCTGAAGGCGTAATCACGAGCTGGAACTCGGGTGCAGAACGCATCAAAGGTTACTCGGCCGACGAAATAGTCGGCAAGCACTTCTCGCAGTTCTACACGCCCGAGGATCGCGAGCGAGGCACTCCGCAAAGCGCCTTGGAAATCGCTGCTCGCGAGGGGCGAGTTGAGCGCGAGGGCTGGCGGATACGCAAAGACGGTACTGCGTTCTGGTCCCATGTGGTCATCGACGCCATTCGGCACGAGGATGGCGAACTCCTGGGTTTCGCGAAGGTTACGCGGGACATAACGGAACGGAAGAAGGCGCAGGAGTCATTGGATCAGGCACGCGAAGCCCTTTTCCAGTCACAAAAAATGGATGCGATCGGTAAGCTGACGGGCGGTGTCGCTCACGACTTCAACAATCTGCTGATGGCGGTTCTGGGTAGTCTTGAGCTGCTGCGCAAACGGCTACCTGACGATCCACAATTGCTGCGTCTTCTGGATAATGCCGTGCTCGGGGCGCGACGGGGAGCGTCGTTGACGCAGCGCATGCTGGCTTTCGCGCGGCGGCAGCAACTCGATCCGAAGCCTGTCGATTTGATTGAGCTCATACATGGAATGAAGGAGCTCTTGGAGCGATCGCTGGGCTCAAGAGCGACTATCGAGACCAAATTTCCGCTCTCGCTCGATCATGTGATGGTGGATGAAAGTCAAATCGAACTCGCATTGCTCAATCTGTGCGTCAATGCCAGGGATGCGATGCCTGACGGCGGAACGATCGTCATCTCCACTCGGATGGAACAGGTCGGCGAAAGCAAAGAGGCAGGCTTGGCCCCAGGCCCATACGTCTGCCTCTCGGTAGCAGACGCTGGCGAAGGAATGGACGAAGAAACACTAGCTCGGGCGACAGAACCGTTCTTCACCACAAAAGGCGTTGGCAAAGGCACGGGTCTCGGTCTGTCTATGGTACATGGGATGACAGAACAAATGGGCGGGCGCCTGACGCTTAGGAGCCGCAAGGGAGCAGGGACGACGGCGGAACTGTGGCTGCCGGTCGCCACCGCGAGCTCGGAAGTCGCGCGCGGGCCGGATGTTCTTGCCGAGGAAGCCATTGAGACGGCGTCGCTGCGGATCCTGGCAGTGGATGACGATGCCCTGGTCCTTTTGAATACCGCGGCAATGCTCGAGGATCTCGGCCATACTGTCGCGGAGGCGCATTCTGCGGCGGCAGCCCTCAGGCTTTTGGAGGAGCACCCGTTCGACCTCGTTATAACGGATCATGCTATGCCGAAAATGACGGGCCTGCAGCTATCGAATACGATCAAAGTCCAGTGGCCGCACGTACCCGTCATTATAGCAACGGGCTACGCCGAACTCCCGGGGACTCGCGACATCAAGATTCTCAGCAAGCCGTTTACAGAAGAAGAATTGGCGAACGCAATAGCAACCGCTAATGTTGCGTAGGGTGGCCTGAGAGACAACCCCTTTGAGTTCCTTGATGCGTCAAGCTCGGATAAAACCCTCCAATATTTTTCTCTGTGCCGAGAGTACTTGCGAAGCGGCAACCTGCTCAGCGGTCAGAAGGGAGGTTTCTATGGAAAGTGTACGTTCAAGCAGCCGATTCGTGAGAGAGGACGGCTTCGTTCTTCGAAAGATCGCTCTGGTCTCCTGCCCTACCAGCCTATGCCGCACTTAGCTCCCGGATCTAACTGTTTGCAAGGATTGGGAACCCGCGAGGCGTTGTTCTCGCAGTCCGCGCAGTCAAGCAGGAGTGCGGACAGGCCTACCCAGCCGCGAAACAGAAAAGCCCCGGCGCTGGATCTGCACCGAGGCTAAGGGCATGTACGAGCTACCTAGCATGTCCGAGTTTCAACCTCCGCTAATATTGTAAATGAATGGTGAACTGTGCGCACCGACTTCACCCGGTTGTGTTTGGCGTCCCTGTGGTTCGCGAAGGGCCGAATATGCTCCACCAGTAAGCTGGAATTTGCTGGCGAGATCGCCGACCTCGTATTCCTCGTCGCCCGAAACGCGGTCTCGATCACGAAAATCACGCCTGCTTTTGTCATCTGGCATGGTTGTCCTCCTGAGCGGAGCAGCGCAAGTGGCGCCGGTTCCACGTAAGGGTGGCCAGCGCTTGTCGCAGAGTTGGCCCTGCGCCGGCTTGGTTCTGCCCGCACGGGATCCTTTGTGGAGGCTATTGATCTTGTGTGGCCTCGATCAGACGCCGAATCCTGCCCGACCGCTCGATGTTTTGGGCCACCATCTTTTCCGAGCGCTCAATCGCGAGCTCGGCCCGTTCGAGGCGCTGCTTGGCACTGGCGACTTCGGCCGCCATCGCGATTCCCCGGCCTTTCGTGATGTTTGTCATGGGATTGAAACACCGGGAGGGCGGAATCGTTCCTTGAGCCGGCCAAGCGGCGCTCCAGCGATTTCAGCCGCTGGATCAAGATAACGCTCCTCAAGGTGCTCCGGAGCTGCCCAAGCGTCTGGTGCGTTCCTTTGCAACTATTTTAGCCTCTTCTAATTTAAAGTCGGTCAGTCCGAGTTAGCGTATGTTGAAGTTCATCCGGCCGATGTTCCCCACGCTTGTCGAGGTGCCGCCGACAGGGGACAACTGGATTCACGAAATCAAATATGACGGCTATCGTACCCAGGTGATTGTTGAGGACGGCAAGGCCAGAGCGATCACGCGAAGGGGCTACGACTGGTCATCGACGTACAAGACGATTGTCGAGGCGGCGGCAACCATTCCGAAGTCGGCAATCATCGACAGCGAGGCAATCGTCCTTAACGAGAAAGGCGTGTCGGATTTCCATTCGCTGCGGTCGGCGATGCGATGGGCGCCGGATCGGATCATCTTCGTTGCCTTCGATCTGCTGCACCATGACGGCATCGACCTGCGCCCCGAACCATTGCTGGCACGCCGGGAAAAGCTGCTCGAACTCGTCAGGCCTGCCAAGGGCGTGATCCAGTACAGCCACCATGTGCATGGCGGCGGGGATGACTTCTACGCCGCGGTTGACCGCATGGGCCTAGAGGGCATGGTGTCGAAGCGGCCTGACAGCGTCTATCGGTCAGGCGACACCGAAGCGTGGCTGAAAACGAAATGCTATGAGGAAGTCGACTTTGAAGTTGCAGGCGTGCAGCGAACGCCCAGTTCGGCTCCACTCGCCTTGATGGCAACCCGCGATGCGGAACGCCGCTACGTCGGCTCGGCAAACATCGCCCTGACCAAAGCCATGCGCGAACGCCTCTATGCCAAGGTGCAAGAGGGGAAAGGCGCGCCACCGAGGGGCGCCGACAAGCCCGATGCCGAATGGATCAAACCTGGCCTTGTCGGACGCGTGAAGACCCTCAAGCGCGAAAATAAACTACGCCACGCCACGCTGCGGGCGATCCGGGAGGCAAAGGCATGACGCATCGCCCACGATGCACATCTCGGGAT
>NZ_RZQY01000529.1:0-3458 GCF_003998575.1 Mesorhizobium sp. M7A.F.Ca.CA.001.10.2.1
GCATCATCGAGGTTTCGATGACGCTCGCATGTTCCAGCTCGATGCCGGGATAACCATCGGGGAACACTTTCGCCAGCGTCTCTGTGCGCACCATTTCCCAATGATCGATGCGCAGGATCGTCAGATCCGCCGCACGCTCGCGGCCGATGGTGTCGAGCGCCAGTTCGATGCCCTCGATTGACGGGCCGATGTTCTCGTAGTGGCCGTTGAGGACAACGATACGCCGGACCTTCTGGCGATAGAGATCGCAGATCACATCCTTGACCAGCAGCGAAAACGTATGCGCCGTGATGTTGATCGTGCCGGGGAAGGCCGGGCCGCCGCCTGTTCTCGGCTGCGAGCGGTTGCCGTAAGCGATGGTCGGCGCGACGAGGCCGCCGACCTGCTTCGCGACCGTCTCGGCGATGGCGGTGGGAAGCACGACATCGACATTCATCGCCATGTGGTGGCCATGCTGCTCGGTCGAGCCGAGCGGCAGGAAGATAGGAGCGCCGGCGGCGATCCTCTTCTCGGCTTCGGGCCATGGCAGTTCAGCGAGGAAAACTCGGTCTTTCATGATCATCTCGTTTCAAAGCATCGCCGCGCCACCATTGGCGCCCAGGCATTGTCCGGTGAAGAAGGTGGCGCCGGGGCCGGCAAGGAAGACCACCGCGGAAGCGATTTCATCCGGGCGGCCGATCCGCCCCAGCGGGTGTGTCGTTTCCTGCGCGCGCTGGCTCTCGCTCAGCGCCTCGAAACCGAGAAGCGGCGTGTCGGTCGGCCCCGGCGCCACGGCGTTGACCAGGATGCGAGGGGCAAGCTCTCGCGCCCAGGAGCGGGTCAGGCCGAGCAATGCCGCCTTGGTCGCGCAATAGACCGAGGCGTTCGACCGGCCGAGATAGGCGAGCTCGGAGGCGATGTTGACGATGCGGCCGCCATCGGGAAGGTGCGGCAGGACTTCCCGTGCCACGATGATGGCGCCGCGCACATTGACGGCGAACATGCGGTCGACATGGTCGAGCGAAATCGCCTCAAGCGGTGCTTCATGGAGGATGCCGGCATTGTTGACCAGAATGTCGTAGCCGCCGATCCGTTGCGCGCCTTGCCTGACCGCGGCAATGATGTCGGCCTCATTGGCAAGGTCGCAGGCAAGGATCGGGATATCGCCGTCGGATGCCTTGAGATCGAAGCCGAGAACAATGGCTCCGGCGTCCCGCAAGGCGAGCGCGGTCGCGCGACCGATGCCGCTGGCCGCACCGGTGACCAGCGCGCGTTTTCCGTGCAGCGGGGTTACCAAGGCACTTCTCCCCTGTCGACGCCGAGCGACTGCCCGGTGATGTTGGCCGCGAGATCCGACGCCAGGAACAGATAGGTGCCGGCCATGTCGGCCGGCTCCATCAGGCCGGGCAGGGCTTGCGCGCCAACGATGTCTTCGAGCAGTGCTGCTTCACTGACGGCGCCTTGCTCGGCCATCCGGCCAAGCGAGCGCATCGATGCTTCCGTGCGGACCCATCCCGGACAGACCGCATTGACGCGGATGCCTTTCGATCCAAGTTCCTTGGCCCAGGTTTTCGTCAGGCCGATGATGGCGTGCTTGGAGGCGACATAGGCGCCGAACCGCGCTTCGGCGACGCGGCCCCAGATCGATGCGGTGTTGATGATCGAAGCGCCGGCCTGCATGCGCGGCAAGGCGCGCGCGGTGACAAGCGCCGTGCCGATGACGTTGATCTCGATGATGCGCCGGAAGGCGGCTTCGGCCTCGTCGCTGCTGTCGGTGATCGGCGTCATCAGCTCGAGGCCGGCATTGTTGATGAGCACGTCGATCCGGGAGATCGGTCCGAGGGCCGCGCCGACCGCCTCGCGGTCGGCGATGTCGGCCTCCGTGCCTGTGGCGCCCAAGTCGTGGGCCCGTTCGTGCACGGCCGCGTCGTTGGCAATGAGGTGCAGGCTGGCGCCGGCCTGGGCGAAGCCCTTGGCGATGCCGAGCCCGATGCCTCGGCTCGCTCCGGTGATCACGACCGTCTTTCCGGAAAAGGAGAGGCTCATACGACCACTCCGGTTTCGTTGCGGATCAGATGCAGGACCTTGTTGCGCAGCTCGAAGAATTTCTGGGTTTCGCGAATCTCCAGCGGCCGGTCCGGGCCAAGCTCTGCCGCCACGTCGATATCGGCGACGATCGAGGCTGGACGGCGTGAGAACAGGATGATCCGGTCGGCGAGAAATACGGCTTCTTCGACGTCGTGGGTGACGAAGATGATGGTCTTTTCCTCGCGGATCTGGATCTGCCGCAGCTCGACCTGAAGCCGCTCGCGCGTCAGCGCGTCGAGGGCGCCGAAAGGCTCGTCCATCAACAGCACGTCTGAGCCTGCGGCGAGCGTGCGGGCTATGGCCACGCGCTGGCGCATGCCTCCCGAGATCCGGTTTGGATAGGAGTCGGCAAAGTCGGCGAGCCCGAACAGCTTGAGATAGTGGCTGATACGCTCGGCTCTTTCGGTGGCACCGAGGTCCTTCCTGTAGCGCATGCCGAAGGCGATGTTGTTTTTGACCGTCAACCAGGGAAACGACGAATAGGACTGGAACACCATGCCGCGCCGACGGTCCGGCCTGACGACCTTTTCCCCGCCAAGCAGGATCGAGCCCGAACTCGGTTCGTCGAGGCCGCCGACCATGCGCATCAAGGTGGTCTTGCCGCAGCCCGATGGGCCGAGAAAGACGACCAGCGAATTGCGCTCGAGGCCAAGGCTGGTGTTTCGCACGACATCGACGGGGCCGAAGGACTTGGCCGTGTCGATGAATTGAACATATCCGGTCATGTCATGCTCCTCACAGATACCGGAACAGCCGGCGGTGAAGCAGGCGCAAAAGTTGGTCGGTGACAAGGCCGATCAGGCCGATGACGACGACGCCGGCCATGACCTCCGGTGTCTTGACGAAGCGCCGGGCCGTCCAGATCACATAGCCGATGCCGGAATCGGCGGCGACGATCTCGGCGATGATCAGATAGGTCCAGCACCAGCCGAGCGTGATGCGCAGATTGTCGAGCAGCGTCGGGCCCATCCAGCGCAGGGCGACGTCGACCATGACCTGCCTCGAATTGGCACCGACGGTGCGGGCGACCTCGACGAACTCCTGCGGCACGCGCCGCATGTCGTCGGCGACGAGCAGCACGAGCTGGAAGAACGTCCCCAGCCAGAGCAGGAAGATCTTGGTCTCCTCGCCGACGCCGAACCAGATGATCGACAGCGGCACGAGTGCGGGGACCGGCAGGTAGCGGATGAAATCGATCATCGGCTCCAGGGCGGCGCCGACGATCCGGTAGCTGCTCATCATGATGCCGATCGGGATCGCCATGACGGCGGCCAGCAGGAAGGCAATCCAGACACGGGTGGTCGAAACCGCGACGTGCCACAGCAGGTTCTGCTCGGTCAGCATCGTCCACAGGGCAATGACGACGCGGCTCGGCGAGGGCAGGAACTGCG
>NZ_RZQY01000529.1:3468-4271 GCF_003998575.1 Mesorhizobium sp. M7A.F.Ca.CA.001.10.2.1
GGCAATGATGCCCGCGCGCGCCGCCAGCTCCCACAGGGCAACGACGAGCACAGCCGCGGCGACACTGACGGCAAACTCCAGCATCGGCGATGCGCGACCGCGGAAGACAAACAGGCTGCTGAACAAATCATTATCCCCGGATGATCGAAAGAACGGCCGTCACCGGCGCGAGCCGGAATGACATCGCTGCCGACAGCCGAGACAAGCTGCCGGCCCGGCCGCGCGGCCGCTATTTCGCCGGGATCTTGTTGATCGCCGAACTGTCGATCTGGTCCGCCGCCACCAGTCTGTTGTCGGCGGCGCCGTTCTCCAGGTTTAGATCCATCACCGTGTCGAATATCCCGTGCAACGTGCCTTTTTCTCCCGGCTTGCCCATGTAGGCCAGGGATTCTGCAAGCGTCGTGTAGGACAGGCTGGAGTTGACGATGTCGGTCACTTCGGCAGGCGTCAGGCCGAAATGCTTGGACGCCATGTCGGCGAATTTTTCCGGCTCGGCCTTGATGAAATCGACCGTCTCATAGATGCAGCCGAGGAATTTTGCGTATTTGTCGGGGTTCGCCTTGAAGTCGTCGTTGCGGGCGATGATCGCGTCGATGATGATGCCGCGATGATCCTTGGACGAGATCAGCATGCGGGCACCGGTGCGGGTCGAGGCCTTCAGCGCCTGCGACATGAACGGTTCGTAGGTCGCGATCGCGGCGATCGATTCATCGACGAAAACCGCACCCGTATCGGCCGTCGCGATGTCCTTGATCTGCAGATCCTTCAGCGACAGGCCCGCCTGCTTCAGCTCCATCTGCAGC
>NZ_RZQY01000052.1:0-17523 GCF_003998575.1 Mesorhizobium sp. M7A.F.Ca.CA.001.10.2.1
TCTGCGGCGTCGGCCTCGGCCAGCACCACCCGACAGCGTTCATAGTAAGCGCGGCCGAAATCGGTCAGGTTCTGCCGGCGTGTGGTCCGGTTGAGCAGGCGAACGCCAAGCCGTTCTTCGAGAGACCGGACATGCTTGCCAACCATCGGTCCCGAGACGTCCAGGGCGACCGCTGCTGCCGCGAACGAGCCGAGATCGACGGCCTTGACGAACACAGCCATGCTTTCGAGCCGATCCATATTCGGAACTCCTGGTTTCTACTGTTCTTCTCGTGCAGCCATTTATCCCTGGGCAGCCTAGCTGCATAGCTCATTCGGTCCAGTTGATTTGGAGTATCCCGAATGACACGTGTGGTTCGCTTTCACCAGCATGGCGGCCCTGAGGTTCTGCGCATCGAGGATGCCGAGCTTCCCCCACCGGGCCCGGGCGAAGTTCAAATCCGCGTCAAGGCGCTCGGCCTCAACCGCGCCGACGCGCTGCTGCGCGCGGGTTCCTATATCGAGACGCCGAAGCTGCCCTCGGGGCTTGGTCTCGAAGCGGCGGGTGTCATCGAGGCTATAGGCGACGGCGTGAAGGAATTCGCGCCGGGCGACGGCGTCAGTGCCATCCCGCCGCAATCGATGATCCGCTGGCCGGCCTATGGCGAGCTTGCCACTTATCCCGCGGAACTTATCGTCAAGCACCCGCCGTCGCTCGACTGGCAAACGGCAGCGGCGGTCTGGATGCAGTACCTCACCGCCTATGGCGCGCTGATCGATATCGCTGGGCTGCACAGCGGAGACCACGTGGTGATCACCGCGGCGTCGAGTAGTGTCGGGCTTGCCGCGGTCCAGATCGCCAACAGTGTGGGCGCGACGACGATTGCGGTGACGCGAACATCGGCGAAGATGCGGGCGCTGCTCGAGGCCGGTGCGGCCGAAGTCGTGGCCTCGACGGAGGAAGATCTGGCGGCGCGGTTGAACCAGATCGCCGGGCCGCGAGGCGTGCGCGTCGTGTTCGATGCGGTCGGCGGCCCGATCTTCGAGCCGCTGACGGCGGCCATGTCGCATAGCGGCATCCTCATCGAATATGGCGGACTGAGCCACGCGCCGACACCGTTTCCGCTATTCGCCGTGCTGGCTAAGACACTGACGCTGCGCGGCTACCTCGTCCACGAGATCACCGGCAACCCGGCGAAACTGGAGGCCGCCAAGGCTTTCATCCTCGCAGGACTCGAGACCGGGACTCTAAAGCCGATCATCGATAGGACCTTCGCGTTCGACCAAATCGTCGAGGCACATCGCCACCTGGAGTCGAACGAGCAGTTCGGCAAGATCGTGGTGACGATCTGAAATCGTGGTGACGATTTGAAATCGTGGTCACGGTCTGAGCGAGATGGCGAACAAATCACTCTTGCGGGCAATATCGCCCCTTGAAGGCGCGGCGCTGCATTCCTAATTGTCCCCTGCGGGCCGGGCCCCTCTGACTGTCGCTTTTGGCGACTGTGATGTCGGACCGCTGTAACGGGCCCGTTTTCATCCTTTTCGGTCGAGCGGGTTCCTTCTTTTTTGGTTTGGAGCGCCGTATGACATCTCCTTCTCTCCTTGGTATGACTTGCCCCTCCTGCCGCGTTGCGCTCGTGATGAGCGAACGCCAGGGTATCGAAATCGACTACTGTCCGCAGTGCCGCGGCGTCTGGCTTGATCGGGGAGAACTCGACAAGATCATCGAGCGTTCCGGCAGGGAAGCGGCGCCCGCGCCGCAGCCACAGCCGGCAGCGTTCTCCCAGCCGCAACACGGCCAGGGCCGCGACGACGATTATTCCCGCTCCCACGGCCACCGCTATCCGAAGCGGAAGAAATCATTTTTCGAAGAGTTGTTCGATTGACCGTATAACGCCGGCACCCGGCGACGGCTGAAATTTCCGAAACCGCAGAGACAAAGGTTCATCTCCGATGACTTCCCGTACAAGCCGATTTGCAGCCCTCTTTGCAGGACTGTTCCTGGCGTTTTCGATGGTCGCGATAGACCATGCCGAGGCGCGCCGCGGCGGCAGTTTCGGCAGTCGTGGCATGCGCACGTTCCAATCGGCACCGCCGACCAGGACCGCGCCGGCCCCGACCGCTCCGGTCGAGCGTTCGATGACGCCCAACACCGGTGTGAACAACGCGGCCCGGCAGCCACAGGCCGGCCCGCAGAGGCCCGGCTTCATGAGCGGCTTCGGGGGAACGATGATGCGGGGCCTGCTGCTCGGCGGCCTGATCGGCCTGCTCGTCGGCCAAGGCTTCGGCGGCCTGGCCGGAATGTTCGGTTTCCTGCTTCAGGCCCTGCTCATCGGTGGCGCGATCATGCTGGCTATCCGCTTCTTCCGCTCGCAATCGGCGCGTGGTCCTGCGCCAGCGCTCGCCGGTGTCGGCAATGCCCAGGCTTCGAGATTTGAGAACCGCGCAACGGCAGGGCAGCAGACTGCAGGCTCCTTCACAATTCCCGGCTTTGGCGGTGGTTCGGGCGGAAGCTCTCCGGCCATCGGTTCTGATGAGATCACGCTGGCTCAGACCGACCTCGACGCATTCCAGCAGCTGTTGACCGATGTCCAGGAAGCATTCGGGCGCGAAGACCATGCCGCGCTGCGCCGGGCTGTTACCCCCGAAATGGTATCCTATCTGTCGGAAGAGCTGGCCGACAATGCCCAGAAAGGTCTCAGGAACGAGGTAACGGACATCACGTTGCTGCAGGCCGACGTCGCTGAAAGCTGGCGTGAGGATGACCGCGACTACGCCACGGCCGCATTGCGCTACGAGTCTCGTGACGTGACGCGCGAACGGGCCAGCGGCAAGGTCGTCGCGGGCGACGATGATCATCCGACAGAGACGACCGAGCTGTGGACATTCGTGCGTGAGAATGGCTCGAACTGGAAGCTCTCGGCAATACAACAGGCTTGAGCCCAGGGCGATTTTGTCCAAGGCTTCACAGTTGTCGGCGTTCAGCGCACGATCTTGACGCACATCGGCGTGCCGATCTCGATGGCGCGCCCGGTGTCGCTGAGTATGCCGGTCTCGGCGTCGCGAGCGAAGATCGAGATGCGGTCGGCGTTCTGGTTGGCGGAAAACAGATGGCCGCCTGACGGCGTCAGCGCCAGATTGCGCGGCGTCGCGCCACCACAAGAGATATAGCCGACGAGGCTCAGCGAACCCGTCTGCTGGTCGACCGCCATGATGACGACGCTGTCATGGCCACGGTTGGAGCCGTAGACAAAACGGCCATCCGGCGAGATCTGGATGTCGGCGCAATGGTTGCTGTCGCGCGCCTCGGCCGGCACCGCGGGCTTCGCGTCGATGAGCGTGAGCTTGCCCGAGGCTTCGTCCAGCGCCATCGCCACGATGGTCGAATCCAGCTCGTTCATAACGAAGACGAAGCGTCCGTTCGGATGCAGTGCGAGGTGGCGTGGACCGGCGCCGGATGGCAAAGCGGATTCGGTTAGCTTGGCCAGATTGCCGTCGTGCCCGATCCGGTAGGACACCAGCCGGTCGATGCCGAGGTCGGCGACGATGGCTGTTCCCCCGCCGATGGTTTCGGTGACGCTGTGGGCGTGCGAGCGCTCCTGCCGTGCCGCATTCGGGCCGCTGCCGGAATGCGAGACGCTGGCCAGCGGGGCCGACAAGGCACCACTCTCCTCTAAGCCATAGACCGCCACCGCGCGATCCGGACCGCCCTCGCCCATGCCGTAATTGGCGACCAGCAGTTTTGTCCCGTCGCGGGTGATGGTGTTGTGGGCGGTGATGCTGCCCAGCGATGGCTGCTTGTTCAGATAGGTGAGCGCGCCCGAGGCACGATCGAAGCTGTAGGCGGAGACAGTTCCCTCGCGCCAGGTGAAGACTTCCGAATTGGCGTAGACGTGTGAACCGTCCGGCGTCACCGAGAAGAAGGTTGGATTGTCGACGTCATCGGCTTCAGCCAGTTTTCGGGTTTCCAGCGTTTCCTCGTCAAAGCTGTAGACGCCGAGACCGACGCCCCGAGCGCCCTGAAAATACGGCGCCTCGCGATTCAGGCTGCCGACAAAGACCAGACAATCCTTGCGCATGATTTTCCTCCCTGCCCGCCTGCGCTTCGGCGCGCGGGAGCAGCCAAAATTTCGCCTGTTCACGCTTGCAACGCAACCCCATATGTGAAAATACTATTTACAAAAGAAGATTGACGGGAGGAGACGTCTTGCATTCAGGCGCCTTGATGCGTGTTCAAATGGTTGCGCGGTCCCTTCGGCAGGACTGGCGGATTCGGTCATGAACGATTTCGCATCCACCGTCGGTGTCGCCTCGACGCATCCCAAGAACATGCCGGCGGATCATGCCGCGCTGCCGGTATGGAACGCCGAAAACTGGTTCTATGAGGATTGGCCGGTCGGGCAGAAGATCCGCTCGTTGCGACGGACCATGGCCGAAGGCGACAGCCATTTGTTCAACACGCTGGTGCTCGACATCCACCCCTATGTGCAGGACCAGATGTTTGCCGAGAGCGAAGGCATTTTCGGCAAGCGGCTGATCGCCGGCGCCTTCGTCTTCTCGGCTGGCCTGGGACTGGTCGCCACCAACTGCGTCAACGCCTTTTCCTATGGCTACGACAAGCTCCGCTTCATAAAACCCGTCTTCATTGGCGACACGATCTATTCGATCCGCTCCAATCTCGACAAGAAGCCCCGCTACCAGGAGATGGGGCTGATCCGCGCCAGCTACGAGGTGTTCAAGGGCGAAGGCGAGCTGGTTCTCTATTGCGAGCATCTGCAGACGGTGAAGTACCGCAACCCGGCCGACTTCGTCGGCAAGACGGAGAAATAACGATGCCGGCAGCAGCCGAATTGCCGCTCGCCGGTCTCGTCGTCGTCGACATGAGCCAGTTCCTGTCCGGGCCTTATTGCTCGCTGAGGCTGCTCGATCTCGGCGCGCGCGTCATCAAGATCGAGCGCCCGGATGGCGGCGACCTGTCGCGCCGGCTCTATCTCAGCGACACCGAGATCGGCGGCGATTCCACCATCTTCCATGCCATCAACCGGGCCAAGGAAAGTCTTGCCATCGACCTCAAGAACGAGGCCGACCTCGAGGCGCTGCGCGGCCTTCTGGCCAAGGCCGACGTGCTGATCCAGAATTTCCGGCCGGGCGTCATCGAACGGCTCGGCCTGGACTACGAGGCGGTCCGCAAGATCAATCCACGCCTGGTCTATGCCTCGATCAGCGGCTATGGTGAGGACGGCCCGTGGGTCAAACGCCCGGGCCAGGATCTCCTGGCGCAGGCGCGTTCCGGCGTGATGTGGTTGAACGGCGACGAGGACCAGGGGCCGGTGCCATTCGGCCTCGCCATCGGCGACATGCTGGCCGGTGCGGCCTGTGCGCAGGGCATTCTGGCCGCACTGGTGCGGCGCGGTATCACCGGTCAGGGCAGCCACATCGAAACCAGCCTGCTGGAAGCGCTTGTCGATTTCCAGTTCGAGGTGCTGACCACGCATCTCAATGACGGCCGCCGGCTGCCCAGGCGCTCCAGTTTCCGCAGTGCGCATGCCTATCTGTCGGCGCCTTACGGTGTCTATCCGGCCAAGGACGGCTACCTCGCCATCGCCATGACGCCGATCCCCAAGCTGGCCGATCTCTTGTCGCTCAGCGAACTCGCACCCTATCGCGACAAGCCGGCATCCTGGTTCACCGCGCGCGACGACATCAAGGCGATCATCGCGCAGCGGATCGCGACCAAGACCATCGATGAGTGGCTTGATATCCTCGAGCCGGCCGACATCTGGTGCGCCAAAGTGCTGACCTGGCCGGAGATGCTGGCGAGCGAAGGGTTCCAGTCGCTCGACATGCTGCAGACTGTGACGCGCGAGGACGATGTCTCGATCCTCACCACCAGTTCGCCGCTCCGGGTCGATGGCATAAGGGCCAAGGTCGATCGGGCGGCGCCCCGCATCGGCGAGCACAGTGCCGCCATCCGCGCGGAGTTCGGCCTGTGAGCGTGCCCATCCTCAAGGGCATGACCTGGAGCCATCCGCGTGGCTACGATCCGATGGTCGCCTGCTCGTCGCTATGGCAGCAGAAGACCGGCGTCGTGATCGAATGGGACAAGCGCTCGCTTCAGGACTTCGAATCCTTTCCGGTCGAGGAACTGGCGCGCGCCTATGATCTCATCGTCATCGACCATCCGCATGTCGGCCAGATCACGGCCGAAGGCTGCCTGGAGCCGCTGGATGTCGCCGGACGCGAGGCGGAACGCACGGCCCTTGCGTCGGGCAGCGTCGGCCAGTCCTATCCGAGCTACAACTGGCAAGGACGGCAATGGGCTTTCCCGATCGATGCGGCAACCCAAGTCCAGGCATGGCGGCCGGATGCGATCAGTGCGCCACCGGCGCGCTGGAGCGAGGTGCTCGATCTCGCCCGTCAAGACCGCGTGCTGCTGCCGTTGCGGCCGCCTCACGTGTTGATGGTTTTCTACACGCTTGCCGGCAATCTCGGGCATTCCTGCACGACCGATTCATCCGACGATCTGATCGATGTGGAGATCGGTAGCCAAGTCTTCGAGGCAATGCGCGAGATCACAGCGCTGGTCGATCCCGCGTGTTTCGAGATGGACCCGATTGCCGTCTCCGAACGTATGGCGGAGGCCAGTTCCAGGTTCGTTTGCGCGCCACTGATCTATGGCTACGTGTCCTATGCGACGGATGGCTTTCGAGCGAACCGGCTGGCCTTTGCCGATGTTCCGGTCATCGGTTCCGGCGGCCCGGTCGGTTCGGCGCTTGGCGGCACCGGCATAGCGGTTTCAGCCTTTTCCAGAGCCAGGGATGCCGCGATCGACTTCGCCTATTGGGTCGCGAGCGGCGATGTTCAGCGCGGCCCCTATGCCGCCGCCGGGGGCCAGCCCGGCCATGCAGCGGCCTGGGAAGATCAAGCCGTCAATGAAGCGACCGGCGACTTCTATCGGGATACGCGAGCGACGCTGGAGGGCGCATGGGTGCGGCCGCGCCATGACGGCTACATGGCGTTCCAGCAGGCGGCTTCCGAACGCATCCTTTCCGGCATGACCTCCCGGCATCAAGCCCGACAGGTCGTTGCCGATCTCAATCGCCTGTTTCGGGAGAGTTCCCCGGCGCAGGTGTCCGGCGCTGCCGGTGGAGGAGCCTGAACCAAACCGAACGGAGGAGAACAAGAATGACAGGAATGATCCGCGGCCTGCTGGCCGCAACGGCGCTTGCCTCGCTTGCAACGACCGCCTTTGCACAGGATGTGCAAGGCGTCATCGGTGGACTGCCGACCGAACTCAAGGCGCAGTATGACGGCGCGCCCCAGAAGGTGCTGCCCTCGGCCTGGGACAATTTCACCGCGCCGCCCAAGCCGTGGAAATGGTGCCACTCGGAATCATATCAGGGCAATCCGTGGCGGGTCACGGTGACCAAGGAACTGAAGCGCCTTGTCGACGGGCTAATCGCCGACGGCACCGTCTCCAGCTTCGAGGTGTCGGACTCCAACAATGACGCCAGCCAGCAGATCAACCAGATCCGCGCCTTCATCGACAAGAAGTGCTCGATCATCACCTCGATCCCGGGTTCGGCGACGGCGCTTGACGACGCCATCGACGCTGCCGCCAAGGCCGGCATTCCGTTCATCACGGCGGCCGGCTCGGTGACCAGCCCGAACGCGATCAATGTCGATTCCAACTATGCGCGCTGGGGCTATGACATGATGGCGGCGATCGGCAAGGCGCAGCCGGACGGCCCCAGAATCCTTCTGGTCGAAGGCATCGCGGGACACCCGATCGTCGTGCAGGAGCGCCAGGGCGCGGACAAGGCGCTGGCCGAAAATCCGAAGCTGAAGATCTCGCGCAACGTCAACGGCAACTGGACGGCCAACGTCACCAAGACAGTGGTGCTGCAGGCGATCGCCACCAACCCGGCGCCGATCGATGCGGTGTGGACGACAGGCAGCGAGAGCCGTGTCGTTGCCGAAGCCTTCGCGGAAGCCGGCCGGCCGGCGCCATTGATCACCGGCTCGATCACCGGCGATGCGCTGGGCTACTGGAAGGCCAACCCCGACAAGTACCGCTTCGAAGGCCATGCGGTTCTGCCGCACTGGACCGCGCAAACGCTGTTCCGCGTCGGCGAGCGCATGCTCGACGGACAGAAGCCGAAGCTGAACACGCTGCTGATCCCGATCCCACCTGTCCACACCGCCGATCTCGGTGCCTGGTACAAGGACTGCATGACGACCGATGCCGTGTCGATCTTCCCGATCCCGCCGAAAGATCCGATGCCGGAGGAATGGCTCGACGCCTATTTCTCGAACCCGGCGCCGACCAAGGGCTGGGATTATTCGAAGGTCCCCGACGCCTGCGCAAAATAACGCTGCGCGAACCAGTCTCTCAACAGGCCGGCTCCTTTCGCGGAGCCGGCCTGCCAGCATCGAATTGTGACATGCTTGAAATCAAAACCATATCCAAACGCTATGGCGAGACGATCGCGCTCGCGGACGCATCGATCGCGTTCCGGGCGGGGACCATCCACACCATTCTGGGCGAGAACGGTTCGGGCAAGAGCACCATGGTCAAGCTGTTGTCCGGCATCGTCCAGCCGGACAGCGGTGTGATCCTGCTGCACGGCAAGCCATTCCCTGGCGCCAATCCATCGGCCTTCCAGGCGCAAGGCTTCGCCACGGTATTCCAGGAGGTGCTGATCGCGCCGGACCGCAGCGTAACCGACAACATCCTGCTCGGCCTCGACGGACTGGTCCGACGTGCCGTTCCCCGCCATGAGCGCCGTGACCGGGCGGAAGCCGCGCTGAAGCGCTTCGCGGTCACCGACGTCCCCCTCGACAAGCCAGCCGGCCTGCTGCCGCTTGCCGCGCAGCAATTGGTCGTTCTCGCCCGCGCGATCGTGCGCAACCCAAAGATCCTGATCCTCGACGAGGTCACCGCCGCGCTCGACTTCGCCGACCGCGAATCGGTTTTTTCGTTGATGCGTGCGCTTGCCGGCGAAGGCTGCCTGATCCTGTTCATCACCCACCGCATGGATGAGGTGATGTCGCTTTCGGACCGCATCTCGATCCTGCGGGGCGGCAGCGTCGTGCGCACCGAAGAGCGCGGCGCTTCCACGCCGGCGGAACTTCTCAAGGCGATGGCGCCACGTACCGCTGCGGAATTGGCGCATGGCTGATCGCACTGCTCTCGATTTTGGTGGTCTTGCCGTTCGCGAACTCGTCATCGCGCCCGGCGCCAGCCCGATCACGCAGGCCATCGCTCCGGGTGAGATCGTCGGGCTTGCCGGTCTCGATGGTCATGGCCAGGAGCTGTTCCTCAAGATGCTTGCCGGCCTGGAACCGTCCCATGGCGGCTCGATCGAACTCGGTTCATCAGATGCCTCCCGAAAGATTACCGGGTTTCGCAAGGCTGTCGCCAGCGGCATCGCCTATTTGCCGCGCGACCGACGCGCCAACGGCATTTTCCCGACACAGTCGGTGCTCGACAATTTCGCCGTCTCGACCTTGTCGCGCGACACGCGGCTCGGGCTAATCAGCCCGTCGGCACGCAAGGCGCGCTACGACCTCTATCGCGAAAAACTCTCGATAGTGGCGCCCCGGCCCGATGCGCCGATCACCACTCTTTCGGGCGGCAACCAGCAGAAGGTGCTGTTGGCGCGTGCCTTGGCGCTGGAGCCCGCGATCCTGCTCCTCAACGATCCGACGCGTGGCGTCGACGTGGCGACGCGGCATGTGCTCTACGACGTGTTTCGCGGGCTGGCGTCCGACGGCATGGGGCTCGTCATCCTATCCAGCGAAATCGAGGAGATTCTTCTCCTGTGCCAGCGCGTGCTGGTGTTCCGTGAGAACGAAGTCGCGGCCGAGATCTCTGGCGACGCGCTCACCACCGACAGCGTGATATCAGCCATGTTCGGACGTGCGGCATGAACCCTGTTGCGCGCCTCCTGTCCCTTGGGCGAAATTTCGGCTTCGCGGTCGTGCTGCTGGTCGTGCTGCTTGCGGTCAATCTCATCCTCAGCCCGGGGCGGTTCCAGCCGGGTTCCTGGGGGGCGCTGGTCGGATTGGCCGCGCCCTTGATCGGCGCGGCCATTGCGTCCACGCCTGTCATCCTCGCCGGGCGTGGCGGAATCGACATCTCGGTCGGGCCATTGATGGGCTTCGTCAACGCTTTGACGATCCAGGTGCTGTTCCTCGGCACCGGCATCTCATCGCCCCTGGTGCTCGTTCCGGCGGCGTTGCTCGTCGGCGCGCTGGTCGGTGCTGCGAACGGCTTTCTCGCGACAATCGTGCGCATCCAGCCGATCGTCGCCACGCTCGGCACCTATCTGATCCTGGCCGGCGTCACGCTGACGATCCTGCCGGCGCCGATCGGCCCGGCGCCGGCTTGGCTCAAGGCCTTGTCCGGCCCGCTCTCGATGCTTCCGCTGGCACTGATGTTCATCGCTTGGTGGCTGGTGCGGCGCACGCCTTACTACGACCAGTTGATGGCGGTCGGCAGCGACGATCGGGCCGCCTACACCGCCGGCGTCGATGTCACGCGCGTGCGCTTCATCGCCTATGTCATGACCGGCATCCTGGGCGGCTGCGCCGGGCTGATGCTGACCGCGCTGATCGGCTCCGCCGACCCTAACATCGGGCCGACCTACACGCTGATCGCCATCGCCGCCGTAGCGCTCGGCGGCGTCAGCCTGGCCGGCGGGCGTGGCGGCGTCGCCGGTGCAGCCATTGGCGCCATCGACATCTTCCTGCTGCAAAGCGTGCTGACGACGTTCAACGTCTCGACCTTCGTGCTGCAGATCGCCTACGGCGCGATCCTGGTGCTGGCCGTGATGCTGACAGCGCTGCAGGAACGTCTTGCCATGGGGAGACGCTGACATGGTTTTGCGCCAAAACCTCTTCGCCACAACCAACGCCCGCGTCGTCGGCGCCTTCTGCGTCGCCGCCCTTCTGCATCTCGCCGGCACGGTCCTCATTCCTGGCTATTCGGCGCCGTTTGCGATACGCGCCATGCTGGTGCTCGCTTCGCTGCTTGCCGTCGCCTCGATCGGCCAGACGCTGGTCGTCATCATGGGCGGCATCGATCTGTCGATCCCGTTCGTCATCGGCTTTGCCAATGTCGTGGCGGCGCAGCTCTATGGCGACGGCTGGAATTTTGTTGTGGTCTGCGGCCTTGTCGGTGCGCTGGCGCTCATCATCGGCGGGCTGAACGGGCTGATCTCGCGCAGTCTCGACATCCAGCCGCTGATCGTCACGCTCGGCATCGGCATGGTCGTGCAAGGGCTGGTGCTGCTGTGGACAGCCGGCTTCCCATCGGGCTCCGCGCCGCAAGCGGTTTCCAGCTTCGTGTCGATCGGCGGATCGGCCGGACCGCTGCCGGTGCCGTGGCTGGTGCCGAGCCTGGTCGTGCTGGCCGCACTCGTCGTGCTGGTGCTGGAGCGAACGCCCTATGGCCGCCGGCTCTACGCGCTGGGCAGCAATCCGGGCGCGGCGCCACTGGCGCTGATTGACCCGGTTCGCATGTGGGTCATCACCTATGCGGCAAGCGCTTTCTTCGCCGCCGTGGCAGGGGTGCTGCTGCTCGGCTTCACCGGTTCGGCCTATGGCGATGTCGGCCAGCCCTATCTGTTCCAGACCATCGCGGCGGTCGTCGTAGGAGGCGCAGCACTTGTCGGCGGCCGGGGAAGCTATCTCGGCACGATCGCCGGCGTGCTGGTGCTGACCGAGATCAACACGCTGCTGATCGGCCTCGGCTTCCAGCCCGCAGCGGTGCAGGCCGCGCTCGGCTTCGTCATCGTGCTGCTGGTTTCGCTCTATGGCCGCGAACGGCACGTCTCGACAACCATCTGAAAGGACCAATCAGTCGAGCCGCCACAGCTTGCGGGCATTCCCGGACAACAGCCTGTCGCGCTCGGCAATGCTGCAGCCCGAGAGCAATGCATGGGTCGCCGCCACCCAGGTCGACAGGCCGCCGCCTAGCGTGCAGACCGGCCAGTCGCTGCCCCAGACGACGCGGTCCCAGCCGAATGAATAGACGGTGTGCTCGACGTATGGCCGCAGCGTCTCGACCGTCCAGTTGCCCGGATCGGCATAGGCGACGACACCGGAAATCTTGGCTACCACATTCTGGCGCCGGGCGATGTCGCTCATATGCTCGCGCCATGGATGTTCGCTCTTGCCTTTGATGTCGGGGACGCCGCAATGGTCGAGGATGAACGTCACATCTGGTGCCAGATCGGCCAGCGCGATCGCCTTGGGGATCTGGTGCGGCAGCACGACGAGATCGAAGGTCAGACCGGTGCCGCCAAGCCGCTTTATGCTGTCGCGAAACACCGCACCTTCCGAGAGCTCGTCGGGCACGACATGGAGGACGCGGCGAAAGCCCTTTACGAACGGGTTTGCCCGCTGCCGTTCGAGATAGGCCGCGAAATCCCCTTCCTCAGGACGGCAGGACGCGATAACCCCGGCCAGCATGCTGCCTGGCTGCCGTGACAGTTCTTCCACACGAGCGGTCTCGGCTTCGATGTCGGCCGCATCGACATCGACCTCCATATGCAGCACGCGCTCGACGCCGACACGCTGCGCCTCCGTCGCGTAGTCTTCATAAGAGAAATCGCGGTTGAGCGCCGGCACGCCGGCGAGCCAGGGATAGCGCAGGGCCGAGCGATCGATGAGGTGAAGATGGGTATCTATGATCATGGTGAGGCTCCTCCTCTGGCTTTCAAAGCATCTCACAGGGGAATTCTTCATTCAAATAAGAATTCACGCCGATGAGCCGACTGCTGATCCAGCGAGGTGCGACAGCTTTTCACACGTTGCCAGCAACAGTTCGATCGTCCTGGTGATGTCGGGCGCGGAAGGCGCGTTGACCACCGTGATGTAGGGAATCGACAACGCGGCGATCGCCTTGCCGTCGGAACTGCGGACCGGGGCCGACAGGTTGAAGACGCCGGCTGTCTGCATCGAGGCCATCATCTCGTAGCCACGGTCGCGGATTTGGTCGAGACGGGTGAAGAACTCGGTCGATTGCGCCGTCTTGTCGGTGCTGCGGACGTGTTCGGAAATCATCATCTGGCGCTCTTCCGGTGAGCGGAAGGCGAGCAGCACATGCCCCGACCCAGTGTCGAACAGGCTGATGTGCGAGCCGACCCGGATCGAGATGCCCCAGTAGTTCGGTGCTTCTTGCTGGCCGATGACGACGGCAGAACCGCGATCAAAAACAACGAGTTGGTTGGCCTGCTGCGATGTCTCGGCAAGTTCACGCATCAGCGGCGTCGCATAGGAGACCAGCCGCCGTACCGGCGCGTGCAACTGTGCCAGACCGAACAGTTTGAGCGTTAGCGAATAGCGGTCGCCATCGAGGCGCGTGACGTAGCCGCGCCGCACCAGCCGGTCGAGCATGCGATAGAATTCGTTGGGACTGCGGTCGAGTTTCTTGGCGATTTCGGCCTGGGTCAGGCCGCCGTCGACGCCCGCCAGCAGTTCAAGGATATCGAGCCCCTTGTCGAGCGCCGGCGCGCGATAGCGCTCGTCTTCGCTGTCGTCCATGGGCTCATCCTCCAGTGAATTTCACCCTTCATATACGCAGGAACGTGCGCGGCGGAAACAAATTTCGCCTTGACGTGTCTATGAATGTTTTGTTTGTATATGAATGTAGCACTTCTTGTCATCAGACGAGTTGCGGTCGCCGCGGAGGCGGCGCCAAGGGAGGATACCAATGAACAGACTGCTGTCCGGCGTGTGCGCCGGTGCATTGTTGCTCGCGTCAGGTGCGGGCGCTGCCCTTGCCGGCGACCTGCCCGGCAAGTTCGAAGGCGTGACCGTCGACGTGAAGCTGATCGGCGGCCAGCAATATGAAAAGCTCTACGAGCGCATTCCCGAATGGGAGAAGGCGACCGGCGCCAAGGTCAACATCCTGACCAAGAAGAACGGCTTCGATATCGACAAGGAGCTCAAGTCCGACATCGCCTCCGGCAGCACCAACTGGTGCGTCGGCTGGAACCATTCGTCCTTCGCGCCGCAATATACGGGCCTTTACACCGACCTCAGCAAATTGCTGCCCAAGGAAGAGATCGACGCTTTCGTGCCGTCGACGATCACGTCCGCAACCATCGACGGCAAGCTGGAGATGCTGCCGCGTGCGCAGTTCGACGTTTCGGCGCTCTACTACCAGAAGAGCCTGTACGAGAACGCCGACAACAAGACCAAGTTCAAGGCGAAATACGGCTATGATCTGGTGCCGCCGGACACCTGGAAGGAAGTGACCGACCAAGCCCAGTTCTTCGCCAACCCACCCAATTTCTACGGCACGCAGTTCGCCGGCAAAGAAGAGGCGATCAACGGCCGCTTCTACGAGATGGTTGTCGCTGAAGGCGGCGAGTATCTCGACAAGGATGGCAAGCCGGTCTTCAATTCCGACGCCGGCATCCGGGCGCTCGACTGGTTCGTCAACCTCTACAAGGCCAAGGCCGTACCGGCCGGCACGACCAACTACCTCTGGGACGATCTCGGCCAGGGCTTTGCGTCCGGCACCGTCGCTATCAACCTCGACTGGCCGGGCTGGGCCGGTTTCTTCAACGACCCGAAGTCGTCGAAGGTCGCCGGCAATGTCGGCGTCAAGGTCGCGCCGAAGGGCTCGTCCGGCAAGCGCACCGGCTGGTCCGGTTTCCATGGCTTCTCGGTGACCGAGAACTGCCCCAACAAGGAGGCCGCGGCTTCCCTGGTGTGGTGGCTGACCAACGAAGACAGCCAGAAGCTCGAGGCCGCCGCCGGGCCGCTGCCGACCCGTACCGCAGTGTGGGACTGGGTTTTAAAGCAGGCCGAAAACGATCCTTACAAGAAGGAGGTTCTTACCGCCTTCCAGGAAGAGGCCAAGCACGCGTTTGCCGTGCCGCAGACGCCTGAATGGATCGAGATCTCGAACGCCGTCTATCCCGAGTTGCAGGCGGCGATCCTCGGCGACAAGACCTCCAAGCAGGCACTGGACGATGCAGCCGCCAAGGCGACGCAAATCCTCCAGGACGCCGGCAAGCTCTAGAAACGGGCTCCCAGGGCTGCCTCCCCCACCAGAAATGGGGGAGGCGATCGCGTTTTCGCGGCCAGCGGTTTGCGCTAACCCATCGCCCCCGGCCCACGCACCGCCGTCCAAATGCAAACACCTCAAGGATTCTGATGAAGGGCTTCAAGCCATCCGCGCCATTCCTGCTGCTGCTTCCGGCCATGATCGTGCTGGCGGCGGTTGTCGTTGTGCCGTTGCTGTTGTCCCTTTACTCCAGCTTCACGCCGTTCCGCCTGACGCGGCCCGAAACGTTCTACGTCTTCATCGGCATCCGGAACTATCTTTCGATCCTGTCCAACACCGATTTCTGGTGGGCGTTCGGCCGCACGGTGCTGCTGCTGACCATCGCGCTCAATCTCGAAATGCTGCTCGGCCTTGGGCTTGCCATGCTGGTCGAGAAAGCGACACGCGGCCAGCGCATCCTGCGCACGCTGATGATGTTTCCGATGATGTTCTCGCCGATCCTCGTCGGCTTCCAGTTCAAGTTCATGTTCAACGACAATATCGGCCTGGTGAACAATGCGCTGCAGTCGCTCGGCATTACGCAAGACGCCATTCCGTGGCTGATCGAGGGCCATCTCGCCTTCATCGCCATTTCGATCGCCGAGATCTGGTCGTCGACGGCGATCTTCGCCATCCTGATCCTCGCCGGCCTACTCGCCATGCCCAAGGAGCCGATCGAGGCGGCGCGTGTCGACGGCTGCACGCCGTGGCAGACATTCCGCTATGTGACGTGGCCGTTCGTCATGCCTTTCGCCTACATAGCCATGACTATCCGTTCGCTCGACGTGGCGCGCGCCTACGACATCGTCAAGATCATGACCGATGGCGGACCGGCGGGCCGCACCGAACTGCTATGGACTCTGGTGGCCCGCACCGCCTACAGCGACGGGCGCATGGGCATGGCCAACGCCATGGCCTATTTCTCGATCCTGCTGTCGATCGCCTTCACCGTCTACTTCTTCAACAAGCTCGCCGCGGCGCGCACGCAGATTGGTGCGGAGTGGTGAAGATGGACGAGAATTCTTCCGCCCGCCTGAAGCGCCGGCTGCTGGGCATCGTCTATCGCATTGGCCTGTTCCTGGCGATGCTGACGATCTGCCTGCCGGGCCTGTGGATCGTCCTCTCGTCGCTGCGGCCGGCGGTCGAGATCATGGCCAAGCCGCCGGTCTGGATCCCGCAGGAGATTTCGTTCGACGCCTACGTCGCCATGTTCAGCGGTATCGGCAAAGGCGGCATTCCAGTGATCGAATATTTCCGCAACTCGTTGATCATCTCGGTGACCTCGACGGTCATTGCAGTGGCCATCGGCATGGCCGGCGGCTATGCGTTCGCGCGCTACCGCTTCCGCGGCAAATCGAGCGTCTTCCTCGGGCTGATGCTGACGCGCACCGTGCCGGGCATTGCGCTCTCGCTGCCGCTGTTTTTCCTCTATGTGCGGCTTGGCATCATCGACACCCATTTCGGGCTTATCCTTGCCTATGTCGCGCTCAACGTGCCGTTCACGATCTGGCTGATCGACGGCTTCTTCCGTCAGGTGCCCAAGGACCTCGCGGAGGCCGCGCAGATCGATGGCTGCACGCGCTGGCAGGCGTTCTGGCAGGTCGAGTTCCCGCTTGCCGGGCCGGGCATCGCGTCGGCCGCGATCTTCGCCTTCCTGACCTGCTG
Source organism: Mesorhizobium sp. M7A.F.Ca.CA.001.10.2.1 (assembly GCF_003998575.1). Classification (NCBI taxonomy): domain Bacteria; kingdom Pseudomonadati; phylum Pseudomonadota; class Alphaproteobacteria; order Hyphomicrobiales; family Phyllobacteriaceae; genus Mesorhizobium; species Mesorhizobium sp. M7A.F.Ca.CA.001.10.2.1. The sequence goes on from NZ_RZQY01000052.1 coordinate 16,711, forward strand.
GAATGAGTTCGCTCTGGCCTCGCAGCTGACCCGTTCGGTGAGCGCCAAGACGCTGCCGGTCGGCCTGCTCGATTACACGGCCGAGTTCACCATCGATTGGCGCGGCATGTGCGCGCTGGCCGTGGTGATGATCATCCCGGCGCTCACCCTCACCTACGTCGTCCAGAAACACCTTGTCGGCGGCCTGACCTCCGGCGCGGTGAAAGGCTGATACCATGGCAACCGTTACCCTCACCAAGCTGACCAAGCGCTACGGCGCTGTCGGGATCGTGCACGGCATCGATCTCGACATCGCCGACCGCGAATTCATCGCGCTGGTCGGCCCCTCCGGCTGCGGCAAGTCGACGACGCTGCGGATGATCGCCGGGCTGGAAGAGATCAGCGCCGGCTCGATAGAGATTGGCGGGCGCATCGTCAACGACCTGCCGCCACGCTCGCGCAACATTTCGATGGTGTTCCAGTCCTACGCGCTCTATCCGCACATGACGGTGCGCGAAAATCTCGGCTTCTCTCTGAAGATCGCAGGTGCCGCCAAGGAAGACATGGAGCGCCGTGTCGCCGAAGCCTCGGCCATCCTCGGCCTCGACACGTTGCTCGATCGCCGCCCCTCACAACTGTCCGGCGGTCAGCGCCAGCGCGTCGCCATGGGCCGCGCCATCGTGCGCGATCCTGACGTCTTCCTGTTCGACGAGCCGCTTTCGAATCTCGACGCCAAATTGCGCACGCAGATGCGCACCGAGATCAAGAAGCTGCATGCCAAGGTGCAGTCGACGGTGATCTACGTCACCCACGACCAGGTCGAAGCAATGACGC
>NZ_RZQY01000530.1:0-4268 GCF_003998575.1 Mesorhizobium sp. M7A.F.Ca.CA.001.10.2.1
GTCCCCTGCCGATATGGATTGCGCAGTCGCCACCATTGTTGACATAGGCGCGATCGAGCTTGCGGCCGGCAAGCAATGCGGCGAGCGTTTCGTCGGCTACCGATCCCGCGACGGCGGCCATCGGTGTTATGAAGCATTCCGCCAGGGGCATGACGGCTGCTTCCATGCGGCGCGCCGTCGGGCCGGCGAAGCTGCGCGGCGCCAGGAAAAACGCCGGTAGTCGCAATTCGGGGAGCTCCTCGACCAGCTCCATCAGGATCGTCTGGAACCGCGCTACCGCCTGTTCATAGGCTCGGCGGCATTCATCCGCCTCACCAAAAACCTCGACGATCAGGTCGATCGGCCCGTGGTTGAGATGGAGCCGCTTGCCGTCCTGCAGCCAGTTGGCTTGCGGGCCTTGCATCACCCGGCCCCGTTCGAGCCGGCACGGCGTAGCTGCGCGAGTGGCGGCCATGGATTGGTGGCTTCGGCGCCTGTGCCGCGGCGCGGATTGAGGTACTCACCGCCTTTTGCGACAATATCCTCGACGCTGCGGATCTCGGCCTCGTACCCGCCGAGCCTGACATAGTCGTCGCGGCGCAGCGTGAACTCGATAGGCGCCACCAGCGCCGGCGTCGGCACATAGCCGAAGGCACCCTCAGGCACTCTGGTGACATCGACCATCAGCGTGATGCCGCCGCCCGGCCAGACATAGACCGGCGCGCCGCCGACCGTGACATAGGTGGTCAGGCCCTGAACCGAGCGGGTGAGATTGACCGGGTTTTCGGTGACGCCGGCCCGCAGCGAGCCGCCGGCGCCGCCGATGAACAGCACTGTGCACAAAGCTGGCTCGCAATTGTCCTCGATCAGCCCGACCGACTTCTGCAGCCGTTCGGGGAAAGGTTTTTGCACCGGTTTCAGTTCGTCGTCGAGTTCGTAATAGGCGAACTGTTCGCCGGTGGTCGACACCATCAGCAGCGACAGCCCCGGCCGCGCGCCTTTCTTGGCGTTCCACTCTCCGAGGATCGACAGCGGGTCTGAAATGCTGGTGCCGCCCCAGCCCAGCCCGGGTTCGGACACCTTGAAATAGCGGCCCGGCGTCGCACGGCGGCCGATTATTTTTATCCCTGTATCCTGCCAGCCCAGCACCTTGCCGGCCTGATGCTCGGAAACGACGCCGGTGATGTGGTCGTCGACCACCACCACCTCGTCGACAAGGCCGCGCCATTGCGTGGCGAACATGCCGATGGTGGCCGAGCCGCAGCCGACGCGCATTCGGTGTTCCTGCTTGCCGTCGATGACAGGTGCTTTGCCGGCTTCGACTATGATGGTGGCGCCGCCGTCGATGGCCAGTTCCACCGGCTTGCGGTTGCACAGATTGAGCAGCGCGTCACAGGTGGCGCGTCCCTCGGCCTTGGAGCCGCCGGTCAGATGGTGCACACCGCCCAGCGACAGCATCTGCGAGCCATACTCGCCCGTCGTGACATGGCCGATCGCTTCGCCGGCTGCGCGGACTATTGCCGTCTCGGGACCGAGGTGACGGTCGGTATCGATCTTCACCTTGACGCCGCAATAGGAGAAGATGCCCTCGGTGACGACGGTGACGAGATCGACGCCTTCGACCTCCTGGCTGACGATGAAGGGGGCCGGCTTGTAGTCGGGATAGGTGGTGCCGGCGCCGATTGCGGTGACGAAGCGGCGGCCGGTGTTGACCAGTTCGCCGTCCCAGGCCTCGCCCACGGCGACGAACGGCACGATCGCCGCGCCGGTCTCGGCCGCATGATCGAGGATGGTCAGCGGGTCCGTCCGCACGATCCTGCCGCCGACATTGCCGTAGCGGTCGCATGCTCCGGTGCGCCCGTCAGCGATGTAGCACATCACCGGACAGGCATCGCAGCGGATCTTCTCCGCCACCAGCTTCTCGCCGGGATCATGGGTCTCGAAGCGTTCGGCAAGCTCGCTCATCGGCGTGCCTCCTTTTCGCGGATGCCATCTTTTTCGCGGATGCCAGCGCGGATACGCGTCGGCGTCGCCGGAATCTTGGTGACCAGCACGCCGGTGGCGTGGCGGATGGCATTGAGGATCGCCGGTGCCGTCGGGATCAGCACATGCTCGCCCAAACCCTTGGCGCCAAAGGGTCCTTCCGGATCCGGAACTTCAATCAGAATGGTCTCGATCGGCGGCACGTCGCCAATGGTCGGGATGAGATAATCGTGCAAATTCTCGGTGCGGCCGGGGATATACTCTTCCATCAGCGCCATGCCGATGCCTTGCGCAATGCCGCCTTCGATCTGGCCCTCGGCCAGCAGCGGGTTGATCGCCTTGCCGACATCATGCGCGGCGGTGATTTTCAGCAGCTTCACCGTGCCGAGCTTAAGGTCGACCTCCAATTCGGCGATCTGCGCGCCATAGCCGTAAACGGCGTAGGGTTTGCCCTGGCCCCTGGCGTCGAGGGGCAGCGTCGGCGGGTCGTAGGTCTCCTCGGCGCGAAAGACGAAGCCTTCGGTGTCTACATCCAATGTCGCGAGATCGACGCGGCGCGTGGCTTCACCTTCGCGGATGACGATCACGGGGCCGTCGAGCTGCAGGGCTGCGTTTTCGGAAACATTGGCGAAGCGCAGGATCGTTTCGCGCAAGGCGCGGCCGGCCTTTTCGGCCGCCTTGCCGGTTACAAAAGTCTGGCGCGAGGCCGAGGTCTTGCCGGCGTCGGGGGTGATGGCCGTATCGGCGCTCTTCAACTGGAATTTCTCAAGCGGCAGGCCGAGCGCGTCGGCGCATATCTGGGCGATGACCGTGTTGGATCCCTGGCCGATATCGACGGCGCCCTGGTGCAGGATGACCGTGCCGTCAGCCGCGATGCCGACCCGGATTGTCGACGGGTTGGGCAGCGAGGTGTTGCCGCAGCCATACCAGCAGGACGCGACGCCAACGCCGCGCTTTCTATCCCTGCTGGCACGGTTGAACGCATCCGCATCAGCCGTCGCGCGCACCCAATGCGGCTGCAGCGATTCGAGGCATTCGGCAATGCCGACGCCGGACTCCAGAAGCTGCCCGGTAACCGTTTCGGATCCGTTACGAAGGCAGTTCTTCAAGCGAAAATCGAGCCGGTCCATGCCGAGCTTGCCGGCTAGCTCGTCATACAGCGTCTCCTGCATGATCGTCGCTTGCGGCACGCCGAAGCCGCGGAATGCGCCGGAGATCGGCCCATGCGTGTGGATGGCGCGGCCTTCGGCGCGGTAATTCGGCGTCGCATAGGGTCCGGAGGCGTGCACCGGCACGCGGTTGGCCACGGTAGGGCCCCAGCTTGCATAGGCGCCGGTGTTGAAGTCACCTTCGAAGATCATGCCGGTGACAATGCCGTCGGCATCGGCGCCGATGGTCGCTCTCATCTCGGCCGGATGGCGCTTGGTGGTCGAAATCATCGATTCGGTGCGGGTGTAGGCAAGTGCCGCCGGCCGCCCCGTCTTCATCGCCACCAGGCCGATCAGCGGCTGCAGCGAAACGTCGAGCTTGGACCCGAAACCGCCGCCGGTCGCGGTCGGCACGATGCGCACCTTGTCGACGGCTAGGCCGAGCACCTTCGCCGTCTCGTCGCGGTCCATATAGGGCGCCTGGGTGCAGGCGACGACGACCAGCGTGTCGCCGTCCAGATAGGCATAGCCGGCTTCCGGTTCGATATAGGCGTGCTCGACATAGGAGGTGTCGATGGCGCCAGAGACGGTGAAAGCCGCGCCGGCAAGCGCTGCTTCCGGATCGCCGCGTTCGACGAAGCCGGAGGTCAGCAAGTTTGCCGCCCTGTTTTCATGAATGAGCTTGGCACCGCCGGCGCGCGCTTCGCAGGATTGGAGAACATGCGGCAATTCGGTCCAGCGGATCGGAAAATCCGAGAGGTCGAGATCGAGCATCGCCTCACGCTCGCCGGCAACCAGCGCCACCGCCTCACCGCGGAGGCGGGCAAACCCCTCAGCCAGCGCCGGCTGGTCGGCGAACGGGCCGATGACGCCGAAACAGTTTTTTCCCGGAATGTCGGCTGCTGTGAAGACACCGGCTATGCCGGGATGCGCCTTCGTCCAGCCGTCGAGGTCGCCGAAGGCGAAGCTGGCGTGATAATGCGGCGAGCGGACCACCAGCACGGCCAGCGCATCGGCGGGGAAGGAATCGCCGCCGAATTTCTCAGCCCCGGTGACCTTCGGCACGCCATCGAGCCGGACGGGCGAGGAGCCGATCGCATGGCCTGATCGAGGCAAGCGGAAATCGAGGCTTGCGCCCTGCAGGGACGCATCCATCAC
>NZ_RZQY01000531.1:0-4262 GCF_003998575.1 Mesorhizobium sp. M7A.F.Ca.CA.001.10.2.1
CGATGAAGGCGTCTTCGGCGTGCTCGATCTCGACAGCCCGCTGCCCGGCCGCTTCGACAAGGCCGACCAGGCCGGCATCGAGACGCTGGCGGCGATCTATGCCGCGTCGAGTTCGTTCGAGGACTGAGGCCCGGTTTAGACTAGGTGAATTTCACCAGCATCAGGCTGAAGCAGCCGATGAACAGGAAGGCCGAGAAGGCGAGCGCCAGCGGGCGCAGGCCGCGCGAGCGCAGCTGCGAGATGTCGGCCTGCAGGCCCATGGCGGCCAGCCCCATGGTCAGCATGATGGTGGTGGCGAGCGCCATTGCCGACTTCACCTCGGCTGGCACCGGGACGAGGCTGTTCAGCGCCACGATGGCGACAAAGGCGGCGACGAACCACGGCATGGGCGGCCGCGCCGCCACCTCACTGCTGCTCCTGCGGCGCGCCATCAGGCCGAGCGCGACGACCATCGGCGCCAGCATGGCGACGCGGGTCAGCTTGGCGACGGTAGCGATCTCGCCGGACTGGGTGCCGTTCTGGAAGCCAGCGCCGATGACTTGCGCCACTTCATGGATCGAAGCACCGGCCCACAGGCCGAAAGCGTGCTGGTCGAGGCCGAGCATGGCGACGGTGCCGAACAAGGTGATCGAGGCGACGGCGTAGGTGACGTCCTCGTCGCGCGCATCGGTGACGATGTTGGTGGCGACGATGGCCGAGGCGCCGCAGATCGAGGTGCCGGCGGCGATCAGCTGCGCCAGCTTGGCGTCGACGCCGATCAGCCGACCGAGCGTAATGGTGAAAACGAAGGTGGCGCCAAGCGTGGCGGCGACAATGCCGACGCCGCCGGCGCCGATCGAGACGACTTGGCCGAGCGTCAGCTGGAAGCCGAGCAGAACAATGGCGAAGCGCAGCAGGCGCTTTTGCGAGAATGCGATGCCGGCCTTGGCGTGCACCGGTGTGCCCAGCACGTTGGAGTAGATCATGCCGGCGACGACGGCGAGGATCATCGGGCTGAACAGCGCGAAGCCCGAAACATTGCGGGCCGAGAAGGCGACGGCAGTAATCATCGTGACAAGGACGATGCCGGGGACGATGCCATTCCAGTTGAGGGATTTCCGCCCTCGTGTCAGATCGGCAGGAAAAGCGCTTTTCGGAATATCGTTCGCGAAGTGGGAAACGGAAGACAAAGCAATGCTCCAGACGGGTGTGCCGGAGGAATGCCATTCCTCAAATAATCTTTCCAACGAATTATTTTCGTCATAATGATCGATTTTTACGAACGATCGGCGTCATCTTCTGGCCGGCCTGAATTAAAGCTGCGCTTCGATGGCCGCCTTGTCGATCACCGACCAGACGTTCCTGATCCTGTCGTCGAGGAATTCATAGAAGACGTTCTCGCTGAAGGACACCTTCCTGCCGTTGATGGGCAGGCCGAAGAAGGTTCCCTTCGGCGTGCAGTTGAACTGGAGCCGGCTGGCTATGAACGGCGGTTCGGCGATCAGCAGCTGGATGTCGAAATAGAGGTCCGGGATTTCCCGAAAATCGCGCTCCAGCATTTCTTGGTAACCCGACAGCCCGACGCGGTCGCCATTGTAATGCACCTCGTCATGAACGAAGCGATTCAGCTTCTGCCAGTCCTGATTGTTGAGGCAGGCGATGTAGCCTCGATAAAGGTCGGTCACGGTCACGGCGATAGCTCCGGATTTCGTCAGATCTGCTCGATCCGGAAGATAGAACGACGGCGGGCACAGTCCAGATGGAGAGCCTGTTCCCGAATCGGGATGGGGCTCTATCTGCTCGTTTTGAGCATGATCTTTTTCGGAAACCCGGTTTCCTGTTCTAGCCTCGGTAGCGCAGCGCGTCGACCAGCAGCGAGAAGGCCGGCGTCGCTTGCCGGCGGCTGGGGTAATAGAGATGGTAGCCGGGGAAAGGCGCGCACCAGTCGGCGAGCACCCGCACCAGCCGGCCGTCGGCCAGATGGGCCGTTACCTGTTCCTCCGGCAGATAGGCAAGGCCGAGGCCGGCGAGCACCGCGTTCATGCGCAGCGCGGACGTATTGAACACCAACTGGCCCTCGACCCGCACTTTCAGCTCGCGCCCGGCCTTCTCGAACTCCCAGGCGTAGAGCCCGCCATAGGTCGGCAGCCGCAGATTGATGCAATTGTGGGTGGTCAGGTCCTGTGGCGTGCGCGGTTTCGGCCATTTGGCGAAATAGGCCGGCGATCCGACCACCGCCATGCGCATGTCGGGGCCGATGCGCACCGCGATCATGTCGCGCGCCACCTGTTCGCCCAGCCGCACGCCGGCGTCGAAGCGCTCGGCAACGATGTCGGTCAGGCTGTAGTCGACGATGATCTCGACTTTGATGTCAGGATAGTCGGGCAGGAATTTCGCCAGGGCAGGCCACAGGATCGCATCGGCGGCATGCTCACCGGCGGTGATGCGGATGGTGCCGGCGGGGTTTTCGCGCAAGGCGCTGAGTGCCGCGATCTCGGCTTCGATCTCATCGAGCCGCGGCCCCACGGTGCGAGCCAGCCGCTCGCCGGCCTCGGTGGGCGACACGCTGCGCGTGGTGCGGGTCAGGAGCCGCACGCCCAGCCGCTCCTCCAGCGCCCGCACCGTATGGCTGAGCGCCGATTGGGAAACCCCGAGCTTGGCCGCCGCCCTGGTGAAGCTTTCCTCGCGCGCGACGGCGAGGAATGCGGTTAGCTCATTCAGATTGTCTCGCGGCATTCATGAGCCCCTTTCATAAGATCATGCTGGATATAGCACCTAATCGGCACCAATCGCAGACCCTAGATAGGCGTCATCACACCGGGCGCCTCTACCGGCAGCCTCTGAAGACCGGCGGTCGTGTCACGCCTGTTGCCAGGAAGGGACAAAACCATGGACATCACGCGAAACGGCTCTCAAGCCTCGGCCAGGGGATCGGCCGATTATTTCACCGGCGCGGTGCGCATCGACGCGCCGTTCAAGGGCAGCGAGCCCGCCCGCGTCGGCGGCGCCACCGTGACTTTCGAGCCCGGTGCGCGCACCGCTTGGCACACGCATCCCCTTGGCCAGACGCTGATCGTCCTCTCGGGCGCCGGCCTGGTGCAGCGCGAGGGCGGCCCGATCGAACCGATCCTGCCCGGCGACATCGTCTGGTTCGCGCCCGGAGAGAAGCATTGGCATGGCGCCGCGCCGACCACCGCGATGAGCCACATCGCTGTCGCCGAAGCGCTCGACGGCAAGGTCGTCGACTGGCTGGAGCATGTCAGCGACGAACAATACGGGGTTTGACCAAGTATCGGCGCGTGGCGCCGAGTTCAACGCCCGAACTCTTCGAAGGAGACCACCATGACAGATGTTCCAAGGCTGAAAAGCCCATTCTCCGATATCGCTCCCGCGCTTGGCAGATACACCGACGAGGTGTTGTTCGGCAACGTTTGGGAGCGCCCCGGCCTGTCGCCGCGGGACCGCAGCCTTGTCACCGTCACCAGCCTGATTTCGGGCTACCGGATCAATGAAATGCCTTTTCACATGAAGCGCGCGCTCGACAATGGCGTCACCCGCGACGAACTCATCGAAACCATTACACATCTCGCCTTCTACGCCGGATGGCCAACGGCAGCCACGGCTCTGGGCATTGCCCGCAAGGTCTTCGAACAAGCCGACGCCGAGAAGAAGGGATAACGACAATGCAGAAGCGCACACTTGGAAACAGCGGTCTCGACGTTTCGGCCATCGGGCTCGGCTGCATGGGAATGAGCCAGTCATACGGGCAGCCGATGGAGACGGCGGATGCAGTCCACCTGATCAGGGCGGCGTTCGACCGTGGCATCACCTTCTTCGACACCGCGGAGGTCTATGGACCGTTCACGAACGAGGAGGTCGTCGGCGAGGCGCTGCAGCCGATCCGCGACCAGGTGGTGATCGCCACCAAATTCGGCATCGACATCGCCGGGACAGCCCGACACGATGGCATGGACAGCCGGCCGCAGCATATTCGTGACGTCGTCGAGGCCTCGCTCAGGCGGCTGAGGACCGACCACATAGACCTCCTATACCAGCACCGCGTCGATCCGGTCGTGCCGATCGAAGAGGTGGCGGGCGCTGTGAAGGACTTGATCAGCCAAGGCAAGGTGAAGCATTTCGGTCTCTCCGAGGCGGGCGTACGCACGATCCGGCGCGCGCATGCGGTACAGCCGGGCGCCGCGGTCCAGAGCGAATATTCGCTCTGGTGGCGTGAACCGGAAGAGGCGATCCTGCCGGTGCTTGAAGAACTGGGGATCGGCTTC
>NZ_RZQY01000532.1:0-4257 GCF_003998575.1 Mesorhizobium sp. M7A.F.Ca.CA.001.10.2.1
ACTTCGAGCTACCCAGGTGGACTGATCACGCTGATCGACGAAAGCTACAACGCCAATCCGGCATCGATGGCTGCTGCCATGGCATTGCTCAACGCGACGCCTGTGACGGGCGAGGGCCGCCGCATCGCCGTGCTCGGCGACATGCTCGAACTTGGCGACCATTCGGCCAAGCTGCATGCAGCCCTTGCCGACCTCATCGTCGGCACGGGCACGCGGACCGTCTTTCTCGGCGGCCCGGAAATGCGGGCGCTGGCAGAAGCGCTGCCGGCTGAGATCAAGACGGAATACCGCGCCGGTGTCGAGGAGTTGAAGCCGGTGCTGCTTGCCGCGCTCAAGCCGGGCGACGTGGTGATGATCAAATCGTCGAAGGGCATCGGCTTTGCAAAACTGGTCGATGCGCTGCTGGGCAAATTCCCGGCTGAATCGACAGCCAGAAAACAGACCTAGGTCGGGGGACGAAAAGCGCATGTTTACACTGCTCGTCGATTTTGCGGACAAGGTCTCGGTCTTCAATGTCTTCCGCTACATCACCTTCCGCACCGGCGGGGCGCTGATCACGTCGGCGCTGATCGTCTTCATCTTCGGGCCGACCATCATCAATTCGCTGCGGCTGCGGCAAGGCAAGGGCCAGCCGATCCGCGCCGACGGACCGCAGACGCATTTCAAGAAGGCCGGCACGCCGACCATGGGCGGACTGATGATCCTGTCGGGCATCATCGGCTCGTCGCTTTTGTGGGCCAACCTGTCGAGCATCTATGTCTGGGTGGTGCTGCTGGTGACGCTGGGCTTCGGCTCGATCGGCTTCTACGACGACTATCTGAAGGTGACGAAACAGTCACATCTCGGCTTTTCCGGCAAGGCAAGGCTGGCGCTTGAATTCGTTATCGCCGGCATCGCCGCCTGGGTGATCATGCACAATGGCCAGGCGCCGTTCTCTTCGTCGCTGACGTTTCCCTTCGCCAAGGAATTCATCGTCAATCTCGGCTGGTTCTTCATTCCGTTCTCCTGCTTCGTCATCGTCGGAGCAGGCAATGCTGTGAACCTCACCGACGGTCTGGACGGGCTGGCGATCGTGCCGATCATGATCGCGGCGGCCTCCTTCGGCGTCATCGCCTATCTCTCCGGCAACGCCGTGTTCGCCGAATATCTGCAGATCCATTTCGTGCCCGGCACCGGTGAACTGGCGGTCGTGCTCGGCGCTGTCATCGGCGCTGGCCTCGGCTTCCTCTGGTTCAACGCGCCGCCTGCGGCGATCTTCATGGGCGATACCGGCTCGCTGGCCATGGGTGGCCTGATCGGCACCGTCGCGGTCGCCACCAAGCACGAGATCGTGCTGGTCATCGTCGGCGGATTGTTCGTCGTGGAAATCCTGTCAGTCATCATCCAGGTCGGCTACTTCAAGATGACCGGCAAGCGGGTGTTCCTGATGGCGCCGATCCACCATCATTTCGAAAAGCTAGGCTGGACCGAAAGCCAGGTGGTGATCCGCTTCTGGATCATCGCCGTCATCCTGGCGCTGGTCGGCCTGTCGACCCTAAAGCTGAGATAGGAAGCCCTTTGATCCCCGCCGCATCCTTTTCAGGCAAGCGCGTTTCCCTCTTCGGGCTCGGTGGCTCGGGGATTGCGACGGCGCGCGCGCTGATCGAGGGCGGCGCGGACGTGCTGGCCTGGGACGACAATCCCGAAAGCGTTGCCAAGGCCGCCGTTGCCGGTATCGCGACCGCTGATTTGCGCGGCGCCGACTGGGCGAAATTCTCGGCTTTCGTGCTGTCGCCGGGCGTCCCGCTGACGCATCCCAAGCCGCATTGGACGGTGGAGCTGGCGCGCGGTTCAGGCGTCGAGATCATCGGCGACGTCGAGCTTTTCTGCCGCGAGCGGATGCTGAGCGCGCCGACGTCGCCCTTCATCGCCATCACCGGCACCAACGGCAAGTCGACGACGACCGCGCTGACCGCGCATATCCTGAAAGCCGCGGGACGCGACACCCAGATGGGCGGCAATATCGGCCGCGCGGTGATGACGCTCGATCCGCCCGAGCCCGATCGGCACTATGTGGTCGAATGCTCGTCTTACCAGATCGACCTCGCGCCCTCGATCAATCCGACGGCGGGCATCCTGCTTAACCTGACGCCCGATCATCTCGACCGCCACGGCACCATGCAGCACTACGCCGCGATCAAGGAGCGGCTGGTGGCCGGCAGCGAGACGGCGATCGTCGGCATCGACGATTCCTGGTGCGCGCAGATCGCCGAGCGGCTGGAGCGGGCGGGGCGGCATGTCACCCGCATTTCCAAGCGCCTGCCACTGACGGACGGCTATTTCGCCGATGGCACCAATCTGATGGAAGCGGTGCACGGCCGTTACAGCCGCGTCGCCTTCCTCGAAGGCATCGGCTCGCTGCGCGGCCAGCACAATGCCCAGAACGCGCTGGCGGCGGTCGCCGCTTGCCTCAAGGTCGGACTGGAGCTTGGCGAAATCCAGTCGGGGCTGGAAAGCTTTCCCGGCCTCGCTCACCGCATGGAGCAGGTCGGCCGCAAGGACCATGTGCTGTTCATCAACGATTCCAAGGCGACCAATGCCGATGCGGCAGCACCCGCGCTATCCAGCTTTACGCGCATCTACTGGATCGCCGGCGGCCTGCCCAAGGAAGGCGGCATCGAGCCGTTGCGCGGCTTCTTTCCGCGCATCGCCAAGGCCTATCTGATTGGCGAGGCGGCGCCGGCCTTTTCGGCGACGCTGGGCGAGGCAGTTCCCTACGAGATCTCAGGCACGCTGGCCGCCGCGGTCGAGCACGCCGCGCATGATGCCGCTAAGGACGACAGCGGCGAGGCGGTGGTGCTGCTGTCGCCGGCCTGCGCCAGTTTCGACCAGTTCAAGAATTTCGAAGTCCGCGGCGAAGCCTTCAGGCAAGCTGCGAATGCTATCGAGGGTGTGAAACCCATCGGAGGGGCACGATAATGCAAAGCCGTCTCGACAAAAGCCCGGTGGCAACCTGGTGGTGGACGATCGATCGCTGGTTCCTGGCGGCGTTCCTGTCGCTGATGGGGCTCGGCATCGTCTTGTCCTTCGCCGCCAGTCCGGCGGTGGCCGAACGCATCGGCCTCGACAGTTTCCACTTTGCCACCAGGCAGATCATCTTCACCGTGCCGGCGCTCGGTGTGATGCTGGCAGTCTCCTTCCTCGATTCCAGGCAGATCCGGCGCATGGCGCTGGTCATCCTGTGCCTGATGCTGGTGCTGATGGTGGCGGTGCTCTACATCGGCGTCGAGGTGAAGGGTGCGCGCCGCTGGGTGTCGCTTGCCGGCCTGTCGATCCAGCCGTCGGAATTCCTGAAGCCGGCCTTCGTCATCATGTGCGCGTGGCTTTTCGCCGAGCACAAGCGCCAGCCCGATATTCCGGGCAATCTGTTTGCCATGCTGCTGCTGGTGCTGGTCGTATCGCTGCTGGTGGCGCAACCGGACCTCGGCCAGACCATGCTGACGACCGGCACCTGGGGCATCATGTTCTTTATGGCCGGGCTGCCCTGGCTGTGGATCGTCGCGCTGGGTGCGGCCGGCGTCGGCGGCGTCTTTGCCGCCTATACGGTGTTCCCGCACGTTGCCCTGCGCATCGACAAGTTCCTCACCGGCGAGGGCGACACGTTCCAGGTCGACATGGGGCGCGAAGCGCTGATCAATGGCGGCTGGTTCGGAGTCGGACCGGGCGAGGGCACCGTCAAGCGCGTCATCCCCGACAGCCATGCCGACTTCGTCTTCTCGGTTGCCGGCGAAGAGTTCGGGCTGATCATGTGCTTCTTCATCATGTCGATCTTCGCCTTCATCGTTCTGCGCGGCCTCAACACGGCGCTGAAGGAGCATGACGATTTCACCCGCTATGCGGTCGGCGGCCTCGTCACCGTGTTCGGCCTGCAGGCTGTCATCAACATGTGCGTCAACCTCCAGCTTGTGCCGGCCAAGGGCATGACGCTGCCGTTCATCTCCTATGGCGGCTCCTCGCAGATCGCCATCGCCATCTCGATGGGCATGGTGCTGGCGCTGACACGCAAGCGGCCGGAAAAGCGCAAGCAGGTGGGCTTTGGCCTGTCGCAACGCGCCGTGCCGGCGGAGTGATATGGCCAGAGGCGTCATCCTTCTCGCGGCAGGCGGCACCGGTGGGCATCTTTTCCCGGCCGAGGCGCTGGCGCATGAGTTGAACGAGCGCGGCTGGTCGGCGCATCTGGCGACCGACGACCGTGCCGAGCGTTTCGCCGGCCATTTT
>NZ_RZQY01000533.1:0-4255 GCF_003998575.1 Mesorhizobium sp. M7A.F.Ca.CA.001.10.2.1
GGCAAAACCAAAATGGTCATCCGCATGGCGCTGGCGCGAAAACTCCTCGTCATTCTCAATGCAAAAGCACGCGATGCGCGCATGGAGTTCGCCAATGCAACTTGACACCACAGATAGTCGCTCATTGCCCTGCCGGGCATTTCTCCCCGTATAGTGACGGGGAGAAAGATGCTGTTGTCCGATGGTTTCACCAATTATCAATGTTGCGAGAAGAACGCCAAGAGTGCGGCCAGCTTCCTTCTCCCCGTCACTATACGGGGAGAAGATGCCGGCAGGCAGATGAGGGGCGGCGCAAGCGGATCGCGCTAAGCCCGTTCGGCCAGCAATTCCTCGCCGCGCTTCTCGCGGATTAGATTGACGAAGCGACGGAACAGATAGTGCGAATCCTGCGGGCCGGGCGAAGCCTCCGGGTGATGCTGGACCGAGAACACCGGCCGGCCAGTCAGCGTGATGCCGCAGTTCGAACCATCGAACAGTGAGACGTGGGTTTCCTCGACGCCTGATGGCAGCGAGTCGGCATCGACGGCAAAGCCGTGGTTCATCGAGACGATCTCGACCTTGCCGGTGGTGTGGTCCTTGACCGGATGGTTGGCGCCGTGATGGCCCTGGTGCATCTTGGCGGTCTTGCCGCCCAGCGCCAGTGCCAGCATCTGGTGGCCGAGGCAGATGCCGAACACGGGGATGTCGGTCTTCAACAGATCCCGGATGACCGGCACGGCATAATCACCGGTGGCTTCCGGGTCGCCGGGGCCATTGGAGAGAAAAATGCCGTCCGGCTGCATGGCAAGGATTTCTTCGGCGCCGGTCTTGGCCGGCACCACCGTGACCTTGGCGCCGAGGCCGGCGAGCAGGCGCAATATGTTACGTTTGACGCCATAATCGATGGCGACGACATGCATTGTCGGTTCGGTCTGTTCGCCAAAGCCTTCGTTCCACACCCAGGGCGTCTCGCGCCAGACCGAGGACTGGCCCGAGGTGACATCCTTGGCGAGGTCGAGCCCGATCAGGCCCGACCATGCGGCGGCGCGCCGCTTCAGATCGTCGAGATCGAACACGCCGTCGGGCGCGTGCGCGATGACGGCGTTGGGCATGCCCTTTTCGCGGATCAGTGCGGTCAGAGCGCGCGTGTCGATGCCCGACAGGGCGACGATGCCGCGCTTCTTCAGCCATTGGTCGAGACCGGCGCCGGCGCGATAGTTGGAAGGATTGGTGACATCGGCCTTGAACACGGCGCCGACGGCACCGGCGCGGGCGGCGGGATTGAGGTCCTCGATGTCCTCGTCATTGGTGCCGATGTTGCCGATATGCGGGAAGGTGAAGGTGACGATCTGGCCGGCATAGGAAGGGTCTGTGAGGATTTCCTGGTAGCCGGTCAGCGCCGTGTTGAAGCAGACTTCGGCGACGGCGGAGCCGGTGGCGCCGAGACCGCGACCTTCGATGACGGTGCCGTCGGCCAGCACCAGAAGGGCGGTCGGCTTTTCAGTGGCCCAGGCGGGCGTCGAGGCGGCGGTCATCTCGGCCATGCGGCACTCCTATCAGGCCGCGCGCTGCAACCGGCCCGGCGGGCCATCTGCGCGGCAAACGGCGCGAAGCGGCGATTTCGCGGCTCCCACGCAGTCAAATTTCCGTTCATGCAAGGCCCAGTACATAGGGGAAGGGGGCAGGGCGGTCAATGATCATGCGAAATGCCGCCATGTTTTATTTCGCCTAGCAAAATCAGTGGCTTGCCCCGGCATATCAGGGTTTGCCTTGGCTCGCCCCCGGCGCTATTGTCCGCGCCGATCGAAGGAGAATGCACCATGCGCGGAAAAATCGCCGAATCCCTGAAGAGCGCGATGAAGGCGCAGGACAAGCACCGGCTGCCGACATTGCGGCTGATCCAGGCGGCTATTCACGACCGCGACATCGCCAATCGCGGTTCGGGCAAGGAGCCGGCCAGCGACGAGGAGATCCTGCAGATCCTGGCCAAGATGGTGAAGCAGCGCGAGGAATCGGCCAAAGCCTTCGACGACGGCAAGCGGCCCGATCTCGCCGCGCAGGAGCGCGGCGAGATGGAGATCATCCGCACCTTCCTGCCGACGCAGTTGGACGATGCGGCGGTGACGGCTGCGGCGCGCGAGGCGATCGCCGCGACCGGTGCGGCCAGCCAGAAGGACATGGGCAAGGTGATTGCCGCACTGAAGCAGAAATATGCCGGCCAGATGGATTTCGGCAAGGCGAGCGGCATCGTCAAGGGCCTGCTGCAGTAGGGTGCTGCTCATCTCGTCGCTTGGGTGGCCGACCGGGCGCTCCCGGAACCCAGATCCGTCCGGAATCGAAGTCCAGGAGTTGGAACTCGGATACCGCTGAGATGTTTATCCGTCATGCAACTGGAGAGATGTCATGACTGAGAACGAAACCCGCTATGAAACCGGTGCGACGAAATATCCGGCAAAGATCGATGCCGACGCTTCCGATGAATTCTCCCAGGATGCGGCCGCCAACAAGAAGCCCGCCGGCGGAATGGGGCTCACCCGCAGGAAGGATGAAGTAGAAGACCGAACCCGCCAGTCGGAGGGACAAAACCCGCCAAGGCAAGTCACGCCGAGCGCCGCAACCGAAAAGACGTCCGGCGCCGGCCCCGCTATCGCGGAGCGTTCAAAGGACGCCAAGGCTCCGAAGAGCGGCCGCCAGCCTGGAGCGTATGTCAAGAAGTGATCGCTGGACGGGACCCGAGAGGTCCTGGCGTTGCCACTTGCGCCTTTCGCGACTGGTTGGTGGGTGTCTGTCCGGCGGGCCCCGTCGGCTCCAATGCACGGCGCAATGTCGGCGCTTCCTGCTGGATATGATCCCACAGCCGGTTGGCGATCGGCCCATGCGGTCGGTCGCGGCGCCGCGCCACCACCAGTTCGTCGGTGCGGCCCGGCAGATGGCGGCCGGCAATGGATTGCAGGCGCCCGTCATGCAGTTCTTCCTCGATCAGGAAGCGGGGCAGGTGGCCCCAGCCAAGGCCCTGCAGGATGATCTCCTTCTTCATGCCCTGGTCGGCGACGAGGCATTGCGGCGCGCCTTCGATCAGCGAATAGTTTTGTTGTGGCGAATGGCGGGCGCTGTCGCGCATGACGCATTGGGTGAGTGCCTGCATCTGATCCAGAGTGATCGGCTGCTCGATACGCCCGGGCAGAAAGCCCGGCGCCACCACGGGAATGAAGGACACCTTGCACAGATCGACCCATTCCACCCGCGCATCGCCCTTGTCGACCCAGTGCAGGATCAGATCGGCTTCGTCATCGAATAGACGCTCCCATGGGCCGCCCACCGCTTCAAAATGCAGATGCAGGCGCGTGCCGGGGCACTGTGCGAAGAACCGCCCGAGCATGCCCAGCACATGCGGGCGCGGGCACAGGTCGCCTATCACCACGTGGATCTCGCTTTCCTCACCCATCGCCAACTGGGCGGCATGGACGCGCAAACCGTCCAACTCGCGCAGCAGCGATAGCGCTCGGCGGTGGAACGAAAGCCCGGCCTCGGTCGGACGCACGCGATAGCCGCTGCGGTCCAAAAGGATGAGGCCGAGCTGTCGTTCCAGCTTGGCGACGGCGGCGAACACCGCCGGGTGCGAGCGATACAGCATGGCCGCCGCAGGTTGAAAACCGCCGGTGCGGACCACTGCATCGAAGCATTGCAGGTCGTGCAGGGTGAATTCGGCCATGTCAGTTTTTACTACAGAGATTGTTCTATCTTTGTAATATCAACAAAATCGCTCCACGGCTAGGCTCTGTCTCGTTCAACGTTCCAGAAGGAATCTTCATCATGAATGAGCTGAATTTCGTCACAACGGGCGACGGCACGCGCATCGCCTACCGCTTCGATGGCGAGGCAAGCAAGCCGGTGCTGGTGCTGTCGAATTCCATCGGCACCACGCTGCACATGTGGGACAGGCAGATCGGCGAATTGTCGAAGCATTTCCGTGTCTTGCGCTACGATTTTCGCGGCCATGGCGGATCGAGCGTTCCCGTCGGCGCCTACTCGCTCGACCGGCTTGGCCGCGACGTCATCGAGCTGCTCGACGCGCTCGACCTGCAACGCGTACATTTCCTTGGCCTGTCGCTCGGCGGGTTCGTCGCGCAGTGGCTCGGCATCCACGCGCCGGAGCGGATCGACCGGCTGATCCTGAGCAACACCTCGTCCCATCTCTCGCCGGCAAGCTATTTCGACGAGCGGATTGCCGCGGTGCGGCAGGCACCGGACATGTCGGAAACCGCCGAGACGTTCC